>JAASSE010000020.1 GCA_021768055.1 Gammaproteobacteria bacterium
CTTGGTGATCAGCTTGTCATCGATGAGTTCGCGGGGGATGGTGTCGGTGTCGAGCACATCCAGGTCGAATACCGGCAGGCCGAATTCGTTGGAAGCCTCCATCGCAATTTTATGCGCGGAGAGCACGTTATTGCTGACCAGGTACTGCGTGAAGCTGATTTTTTCATCGTGAGCACTTTTCAGCGCCGTGATTGCTTTTTCCTCATCCAGCAATCCGTCGTTCACCAGCTTGCGTGACAGTCCGCTCAATTTTGGCTCGGCGCTCATTGTGTTCCCCGAAAATGCAAGTGCCCAAGAATATTCTGACTACACACTGCATGCCTGCGTAGTCGCTTATGTACATGAATATTATAGGAAGGATATCGGGCAATACCAGTGATTTGCGGTGTTAACGCAAATCACATGGAGCCTGAAAAAACGATATATTAGCTTTCGTTAATTAACAGCTATCATACTTGACCATGATGCCGGCAAACCCGGAACTGATAGGCTGGAGTACCTTAGGGCTTGCTCAGGGTCGCTACGATCGTCGGATCGTTGAGGTAAGTCACAGTGATGGTGTAACACTGGTTGATGCTGCCACATGGTCCAGCGGCGACTACGTAGCTGTACAGGTTGTTATCACCGCTTGGCTGCCAGTCCAGGCCATTTGGCAAGGTCGTGGTATCACCAGATGGGTGATAGGTGCCAGCTAGAAACATTCCGTTTTCGTAGAAATAGTTGTCTTCAAAAGCCGACAATGATTCGGCATTCTGGTTTGCAGCAGCCAGTGCAGCTGTTTCGACATAATCGTCGTATGCAGGTACTGCTATGGCTACCAGCACGCCAATGATACCTACGGTGACCATGAGCTCGACCAGGGTATAACCCGTCTGCTTGCAAAGTTTGCGTGTCATGATGGATGTCCTCATCTATGCCGTGTGCACAGTCTTCGATATATGCACGGATAAAAATAGTATAGGTAGTGTAGGTTATTTTGACCATCTGAACAGGGTATTTCACCTATAAATGGTTGAATATTACTGATAAACGCACGTCCCGCAGCCAATAAAAAAGCGGGCCCGAAGGCCCGCTCCTGTAGCTAAAACCTGGTTCAGATTACTGAACGGTTTTGATCACCTGTGGCGTGTTCTTGAACAGAGGCTTGTCGACGGTGACAACGTTTGTGCCATCCAGCGGGCCGCCGGTAATACCAACTGAACCGACATCAGCGCCCACACCAGCACCGGCTACATAAGCAGGGGTACCATCAGGTGCGACAGCGCCAGTGGTAGCGTTCAGGTAAGCAACCCAGTCAGCGGCAGTAGCCGTGTTAGCATAACCAGCACCAATTGCGGTACGGCTGGCAATCGGTACGTTCATAGCCATCTGGGTTTTCAGCTTGGACAGCTCGTTCTTCATGATACGCGCAGCTTCGTCTGCATTACCTGCAACCTTGGAAGCGTTTGCTGAATCAATGTAGCTGTTGTAAGAAGGAATAGCGATCGCGGCCAGAATACCGATAATGGCCACAACGATCATCAGTTCGATAAGGGTAAAACCCTGTTGCACTTTCTTCATGGTTCTCTCCTGAGAAATTAATCAATTCAAAAAATATATTTTTTAATTCGCTTTATTGTTGAAAGCTGTAATTCATATAGCAGATGCCGTGCCAGTTTTCATGAATACTTGAAAAATAATTGAAAAACAATGGCTTATAGATTATTCGATGAGGCGGGGTATCCAGCACAAACGTGTCAGGATTGTCACAATGTGACAATTTTGTTCCACAGTTGCAGATTGTGAATTTGGGCCAGATCAGCCGCTAGTCAATACCGAATTTTTCCAGCCGGTAACGCAATTGACGCAGGCTCAAACCCAGTATTTTGGCTGCAGCGGTTTTGTTCCAGCGCGTTTTCTCCAGTGCCTGCACGATGGCATTTTTTTCCTGGTCTGCAAGATCCAGTGTCTGCTCCAGATCGACAGTGGCAGGTTCAGTACCGGTACTACGCTGTTTGTTCAACTCAAGATCATCGGTATGAATGGTGTTGTTATCAGCGAGTGCCAGCGCGCGTTCAAGGATGTTCTCCAGCTCGCGCACGTTGCCGGGGAAGCTGTAGTCCATTAATGCTTTCAGGGCGCCTTTACTGATACCTGGGGCTTTTTTCAGCCCGGCTTTTTCGACCATGCTTTTGAGCAACTGGGTTGCGAGCTTAGGGATGTCTTCAGCACGGTCGCGCAGGCTGGGAACCTTGATGTCGATGACATTGATACGGTAGTACAGGTCCTTGCGAAACTGTCCGTCATGCACCAGCTGCTCCAGGTTTTTATGGCTGGCACTCAGAATACGCACATCCACCGGTGTCTCGAACTCGGCACCGACCTGGCGCACCGCCTTTTCCTGGATCGCACGCAGCAGCTTGACCTGCATGTTCAGCGGCAGCTCTGCGATTTCATCGAGAAACAGGGTACCGCCGTTGGCTGCCTGGAACAGGCCTTCCTTGTCATTACTGGCGCCGGTAAAGCTGCCCTTGAGATGGCCGAAAAACTCGCTCTCCATCAGTTCAGCCGGGATCGCGCCGCAGTTGACCGGCACGAACGGTCCGTCGGCGCGCGAGCCCTGTTCATGGATCATGCGTGCGACACGCTCCTTGCCGGAGCCGGATTCACCGTGAATAAATACCGGCGCCTGGCTACGTGCCAGCTTCGCGATTTTCCTGTTCAACGCGTCCACCACGATCGAGTCACCGGTGATGCGGGTGTTGCCTTTCTTGTTCGAGGGTTCGCCTGTCGGCAGCGCTGTCGCTGAAGACACCAGGTTTCTGAGAATCTGGATGTCTACCGGCTTGGAAACGAAATCGAAGGCGCCGGCTTTCAATGCTTTTACCGCCAGTTCCATGTTGCCGTGCGCGGTAATTACTGCGATCGGAATGTCCGGGTGTTTTTGCTGGACGTATGCCACCATGTCAATGCCGTCACCATCAGGCAGGCGCATGTCGGTCAGGCACAGATCAAAGTGTTCGGAGTCGATCAGCTGGTAGGCTTCCGCCAGGTTCAGCGCAGAGCGGGAGGTCAACCCCATGCGCGTTAAAGTTATTTCAATGAGGTCGCAGATGTCCGGTTCATCGTCAATGATAAGCACGTTTTTCGCTGTCATTAATCAGATGTACTCTTGTTCGGAACGGTTAATTAACTGAGGCTTGTTCAGGCAACTGTTCCATTGCCTGAAGAAAATAGATTCTGAAACAGGTTCCACCGGATGGTTGTGCAATATGTCGTATTTTAGCACGGTTACTCTCGGCCACTTCCTTGGTAATATACAGACCCAGTCCGGTACCATCCGTACTGGTCGTGAAGAACGGATCAAATATCTGTTGCGCAGTGTCAGCATCAATGCCTGGGCCATTATCAATGACATCAATGAACGGTTGGCTTGAGTCCTGGGTTATGCCGCCCTGTATTTTTATTCTTACGTGATCGGTGTCCTTGTTATTGTGACTGACCGCATTGCCGCATAAATTCCACATTACCTGGTGCAGTTGTGTTGAATCAAACTGTATGCGTATGTTATCCGGGTGTATCTGTATTTTGATCTGATCCGGTTCTAGACCCTGGGATGAAGTGTATTCATCGCGAAACTTGTGCAGCCAGGGCAATAGTTCGATAGCTTCCGGCGTACCTCGCTGTTGTCGCGACAACTGTAATACATTCTCTACCACGCCGTTCAAACGTTTTACCTGGGCATTGATGATGTCGGTCAGTTTCTTGTCCGGCCCGGTTTCGATTGCTTCATCCAGCAGCTGGGAGGCATGATTGATAGCGGCCAGAGGATTACGGATCTCGTGGGCGATACTGGCGGTGAGCCGGCCCAGTGATGCCAGCCTGACCTGCTGGAAGCGCTGGTTGAGTTGGCTGGCATCTTCCAGGAATACCAGCACCGGGCTGTAACGGCCCTTCTCGGGTTCGATGCGGCTGAAACCCGGTTGCAGGTCCGGCAGTCCGTGGCCCTGGCTCACCGGTGTTTGTTGAATGTTTTGAGAACTGGTTTGCCATTCAATAAAACGATCATAAAGTTCGGGCAAAACCTGTTGGATTGGTCCATGAATCTGGAGCTTGTGCCCTAGCAGGCTCTCGGCGGCATTGTTCGCCATTTCGATATTGCCGTCCGGATTGACAACGATAATACCGGTACGCATGCTGCTGATGATGTGCTCGTTCATTTGCACAACACTTTTCAGTTCGCGGCTGCGGTCGCTGGCTATTTGTTCGCTTTCGCGCAGTTTTCTTGCAATAAACGATGTAATGGTGGCAAATGCAAAAATAACGATGCCGAGGATGCCGGTTTGAACATAGGCTTCATGGAAATAAGGGTTCGTAAGTTGCGAGTAAATATGTTCTGCTAACAGTGCTAGTGAGACAGCAGCGGCCAGAAACAGGGTAACGCGCCTGCTCAGAAAAAGGCTGGTCAGGGAAATGTTTATGATCAGCAGCATGCCAAGGCCGGAACGAATGCCGCCACTGGCGTGCATCAATGCGATAATGGCGACAGCATCAACACAAACCTGGAGGATGACCTGCGCATCCAGCCCCGGTTTATGTGAATTCAGCGTAACCATGAATGCCAGGCAGGCCAGGGTATAGCTTATCGACGCCCACAGGAACAGTTCTGGGTTGTAATCGCTTGGCCGAATGAAAAGCTCGGTCCAGCCATTGAAATACAGGGTCAGAAATAACAGCGCGAGCGCGCCGCGGAAATAATTGAACAGGCGCAGATAATGCCAGCTGCGGCTTTGCTGTTCAGGATTCAGGATTAGATTGTCAGTCGCGTCTAGTATGGCTATTTTCCCACTCGCGCTGGTGCTGTTTGCAACAAAATGCACCGGTACCTGAGATAATAGCCTCTTTTTTCGGTATATATGTTTCACACTGCAGGCATCTGGCCATATCATCAGACTGTTTTGATGATGCATATTGCTGCTGACCATGTTTGCGGCTGAGCCGATTCTTTATAATCAGGAAAACAAACGCGACGGCCGCGATAATTATCAGGGTACGGAACATATTTTTAACCGGGAATTCAATCGAGAGTATCAATGAGTAAGTCTGTCAGAATCGCCATGGTACAGGATAATTTTCTTGTCGGCGATATTATTGGAAATGCCCGGCATATTATCCGTCTCGCCCAGTCAGCCGCGGAGCAGCACGCCGGGCTGGTGATCTTCCCGGAACTGGCATTAACCGGTTATCCGCCGGAAGATTTACTGTACCGCCCGGGATTCATCGCGCAGATTGAGACAGCTATTAAAGACATTGCGCGCTCCGTTGCGGGTATTGATGTGTTGCTGGGCTTGCCCAGGTCGCATGATAGTAATGCCTACAATACGGCGATCTGGTTGCGCGACGGACAATGCATCGCTGAATACCATAAACAGTCGCTGCCGAATTATTCCGTCTTCGATGAAGTGCGTTATTTCTCACCGGGAGATGAGACCTGCGTGGTTGAATTGAACGGTACCCGGTTTGGACTGCTGATCTGTGAAGACGCTTGGGAGAAAGAACCGGCAGCGGCAACTGTGGCCGACGGTGCGGATGCGTTGATCGTCCTGAATGCGTCACCGTTTCATGGCGGCAAATATGCAGAACGCCTGCACATGCTGGAACAACGTGCACAGGAAAACAGCGTGCCCATGTTTTATATCAACATGGTCGGTGGCCAGGATGAACTGGTGTTCGATGGTGAATCACTGGTTGTTGACGGCGCTGGCAAGCTGGTATGCAGGGCTGCAGCATTTGAACCTGCGATTGAATTGATTGATCTTGAATCCGGCGGCCCTGTTGCGGTTAATGGCGTTCCCGCCGAAGCGCTGCAATATGAGCAGGCCGTCTACAGCGCCCTGGTACTTGGCGTTAAGGACTTTGTAACCAAGAACGGATTCAGTGGCGTTCTTGTTGGATTGTCAGGCGGCGTGGATTCTGCCTTGACGCTTGCGATCGCGGCCGATGCGCTGGGTGCTGACAATGTGCAGGCGGTGATGATGCCATCACGCTTTACTTCGGTTATGAGCCTTGAAGATGCGGAAAGCGAGGCACGCGCACTGGGTGTTCGCTACGATATTATTTCTATTGAAAGTGCGTTTGAAGCTTTTCTTGATTCACTTGAAGACGTGTTTGAAGGTGCCGGGCCTGATGTTACAGAAGAGAACATACAGGCGCGTTGTCGCGGACTGATTCTGATGGCGATTTCAAATAAGAGCGGACGTATGCTGCTGGCCACTGGTAACAAGAGTGAAATGGCCGTCGGTTATGCCACCCTGTACGGCGACATGTGTGGAGGATTTGCGCCATTAAAAGATGTATACAAGACACTCGTGTATCGTCTGTGCCGTTACCGCAACTCGCTGGGCCAGGTTATACCCGAACGTGTAATCATGCGTGCGCCGTCAGCCGAGTTAAAAGAAGGCCAGGTTGATCAGGACTCGCTGCCCGCATACGAAGTGCTCGATAAAATACTCGAACTGTCGGTCGAGCAGGACATGTCAGTCGAAGACGTCATAAAGCAAGGCTTTGACAGGGAAACCGTTGAAAAAGTAGTTGCACTGGTGCAGCGCAATGAATACAAGCGCCGGCAGTCAGCACCGGGGGTGCGCATAACACGGCGGGCGTTCGGACGGGACCGGCGTTATCCGATTACATCGGGGTATCGCAGGAAGTGATCTTAATCGTCCACGCGTAAGCGGGGACCCATTAAACTCAAAAAATCTGGTACCACTTCTTCGGTGGTGGTTCCAGCTCGGTTTCAGGACGCTGTACGTTTGAGACCGGCGATTTATTCATGTCGATGATGCGCTGCGTGTCGGCGGCGAGATTTTCCAGACCCATTTCGCGGTATGCGGTCAGCATGATTTCAAGCGCACGGTTTCGCCATACGGATTCTTCATAACGTTCAATCACGATCTTGGCGCGATTGGCAGCACCCAGCCATGCCTTTCGGCTCAGGTAGTATTCAGCCACCTTGATTTCATGCTGGGCGATTTCATTACGTAAAAAAATCATGCGTTGATGAGCGTCAGCGGCGTAGCTGCTGTCTGGATAGCGCCGTACCAGTGTCGAGAAATCATTGAATGCGTTGTGCAGGGATTCCATCTCATGTTCGGACTTGTCTTTCGGGAACCAGCGGTCGAGAACACCACTGCCGCGCTTGGAATTCACCAGGCCTTTCAGGTAGTACACGTAATCGATGTTGGGGTCGCGCGGATTGAGGCGAATAAAACGGTCGGCTGCGCTGATCGCGGCATCGGGTTCATCGAACTTGTAGTAGGAGTAGGCGATATCAAGCTGTGCCTGTTTTGCATAGGGATCAAACGGGAACCGTGCTTCCAGGGTCTCCAGGTGCTTGATTGCTGTTTCGGTCTCTCCCGAATACAGGGCCTGGGTGGCTTCCTCATAGAAGTCTTTTGCAGTCCAGTCTTTTGTCGGGTCTTCTTTGAGCGTACTGCAGGCGTGCAACAGCAGTAGCGGGATTAACACAAATAAATAACGCATGAACTAAATGTATCGTTGGTTATAACAATGTTTCCGTTAGAATGGCGCATTATACCCGAGTTCAATCGATCTCATTTAAATGTCTGATACCCCCATCATTAAACAGGTCACTGAACAGTTTGCAGGCCAGCGGCTCGACGCTGCGCTGGCAAGCATGTTCCCGGATTATTCCCGCAGCCGGCTGCAACAATGGATCCGCGATGGCCAGGTATTGCTGGATGGCGAGGTGGTGAAGCCACGCACCCGGCTGGCCGGCGATGAAATACTGCAGCTGACGGTACAGCCGGAACCCTGCATGGAAGATTTCACGCCGCAGGATATTGCGCTGGATATCGTGTACGAGGATGACGATATTATCGTTCTGAACAAGCCGGCAGGCCTGGTGGTGCATCCTGCAGCTGGCCACGCCAGCGGCACCCTGGTGAACGCATTGTTATTTCACGATGCGGAACTCGGTAATTTGCCCAGGGCCGGCATTGTGCATCGGCTCGACAAGGACACCACCGGATTGATGGTGATCGCGCGCAACCTTAAAGCACACAAGCACCTGGTCGAGGAGCTGCAACAACGCACGATAAAGCGCGAATACCAGGCCGTGGTACAGGGGGTGATTACTGCCGGGGGGACGATTGATGCACCGATCGGGCGGCATTCACGCGACCGAGTCCGTATGTGTGTACGCGAGGACGGTAAGCCGGCAATCACGCATTACCGGGTGCTCAAGCGTTATCGCGAACACAGCCATGTTCAACTGCAGCTGGAATCCGGGCGTACCCACCAGATCCGGGTACACATGCAATACATCAGGCATCCCCTTATCGGTGATCCGGTTTACGGCGGCCGTCCCAAAATACCGGCACAGGCAGACGCGGCCTTCATCGAAGTGCTGCGCAGTTTTAACCGACAGGCGCTGCACGCTTTTCGCCTGAGCCTGCTGCAGCCGAGCACGGGAGAACCGATGTCATGGCAGGTACCCCTGCCGGATGACATGGTGC
>JAASSE010000021.1 GCA_021768055.1 Gammaproteobacteria bacterium
CGATGGCACCATCAAGGTGCTGGTTGAAGGCGTGCAACGTGCCCGTGTGACAGACCTCAGGGAAGGCGAAGAATTTTTCGTCGCGGGATACGATCTGCTCGAAAATGATGTGAGTGTGAATGAAAAAGAAATCGAAATTCTGTCGCGCTCCATCCTCGGTGTGTTCGATCAATACGTCAAATTAAACAAGAAGGTACCGGCTGAAATACTGACATCATTATCCGGTATTGATGAACCCTCGCGCCTGTCGGATACGATCGCGGCGCATATGTCGCTCAAGCTTGAGGAAAAGCAGAAGATCCTTGAGATTGTTGATGTGCACGCACGGCTTGAATACCTGATGCGCATGATCGACGCGGAAATCGATTTACTGCAAATCGAAAAACGTATCCGCGGTCGTGTGAAACAGCAGATGGAAAAAAGCCAGCGCGAGTATTATCTGAATGAACAAATGAAAGCCATCCAGAAGGAACTGGGTGAAATGGAAGATGCGCCCAATGAACTCGAGGAACTTGAGCAGCGCATCGAAAAAGCCGGCATGAGCAAGGAGGCCAAGAAGAAAGCAACCAATGAACTGAACAAACTGAAGATGATGTCACCAATGTCTGCAGAAGCGACGGTGGTGCGCAATTACATCGACTGGCTGGCTGACTGTCCGTGGAAGAAAAAATCCAAAATCAGCAATGACCTGAACAAGGCGGAAGAGGTGCTGGATGCGGATCACTACGGGCTGGAGAAAGTTAAAGAACGTATTCTTGAATACCTCGCCGTGCAGCAGCGTGTAAAAAAACTCAAGGGTCCGATCCTGTGCCTGGTTGGACCACCGGGTGTCGGCAAGACCTCGCTGGGACAATCCATCGCACGTGCGACCAATCGCAAATACACGCGCATGGCGCTGGGTGGTGTTCGCGATGAATCAGAAATTCGCGGCCACCGCAGAACCTACATCGGCTCGTTACCGGGCAAGGTGATACAGAACCTGAGCAAGGTGGGTACGCGCAATCCATTGTTTATGCTGGATGAAATAGACAAGATGGCGATGGATTTTCGTGGCGATCCGGCATCAGCTCTGCTCGAAGTGCTCGATCCGGAACAGAACCATACCTTTGCCGACCATTATCTTGAAGTGGATTTCGATTTGTCCGACGTGATGTTTGTGGCAACCGCGAACTCGATGAACATACCGGCACCATTGCTCGACCGTATGGAAGTCATTCGCCTGCCGGGATACACCGAGGATGAAAAAGTCGCCATTGCACGCAAGTACCTGTTACCCAAGCAGATGAAAAACAACGGCCTCAAGGATAATGAGCTGCACGTCAGCGATTCCGCCCTTCATGGCATAGTCCGTCTGTACACGCGCGAGGCAGGTGTGCGCAACCTCGAACGTGAAATCGCAAAAATCTGCCGCAAAGTGGTCAAGAACACGGTACTTGAACACACTGATAAAACGACCTCGGTAACCGCGCGTAATCTTGAAAAATACCTGGGTGTGCACCGCTTCCGTTACGGTGAAGCGGAAAGTGATGACCAGGTTGGCCTGGTTAACGGTCTGGCGTGGACCGAAGTCGGCGGTGAGTTGCTTACTATCGAATCAGCGGTGATGCCGGGCAAGGGCAAGCTGTCATTTACCGGTCAGCTTGGTGATGTCATGCAGGAATCGATCCAGGCGGCCATGACCGTGATGCGTAGCCGTTCGGCTTCGCTCGGGTTGGCACCTGATTTCCAGGAAGACAAGGATATTCATATTCACGTGCCTGAAGGGGCGACACCCAAGGACGGCCCGAGTGCCGGTATTGGCATGTGTACCGCCATCGCATCCGTGCTCACCGGAATTCCGGTGAAAGCCAACGTCGCGATGACGGGTGAAATTACCCTGCGTGGTGAGGTGCTGCCGATCGGCGGGCTCAAAGAGAAACTGCTGGCCGCACACAGGGCGGGAATTAAAACCGTTCTTATTCCGGAAGAAAACAGAAAAGACCTGACCGAAATGCCGAAAAATATTCTGGCCAAGCTGGATATCAAACCGGTGCGCTGGATTGATGAAGTGCTCGAGGAGGCATTAACGGAATTACCGACTCCACTTGAAGAAAAGTCGGCAAGTGGCAGAAAAGAAAGTACTCAGGCAAAGGGAAAAAAGAACAGGGACAGTGTTCGTCATCATTAAATAAAATTAGTATTAAGTAATAAACACATGCAACTGATCACTCGGTTGCATGTGTTTTTGTATATATGACTTGACTTTTAGCCCTAAATACGCGGGTTTTTTTAAATCTAGTCGTTGACACGGCTTGCTGCAGGCTGGTATAAAAACATGGCCTTATACGTCTACAGAGATTTCACTGCCTGTTTGTCTTGTCAAGGATCTAATAATAATAACTGTAGAGTAAGAATTTATAACAATTTTAAACAAAACCTCATGGGAATCTAATCAATGAATAAATCAGAACTGATTGATGCTGTTGCTGGTGCAGCAGATTTATCTAAAGCCGACTCTGCACGTGCGCTTGATGCAGTTATTAGTACAATCTCAAGTGCACTGAAATCAGGTGACCAGGTGAGCGTTGTAGGCTTTGGAACTTTCTTGGTTCGCAAGCGTGCTGCACGGACTGGCCGCAACCCCCAAACTGGAGCTGAAATCCAGATCGCAGCTGCAAATGTCCCTGCGTTCAAGCCTGGCAAAGCGCTGAAAGATACCGTAAACTAGCGCGCTCTTTCAGTAGGGGTGCTTAGCTCAGCTGGTAGAGCGTCGCCCTTACAAGGCGAATGTCGGGGGTTCGACTCCCTCAGCACCCACCAGCTATGGAGCGGTAGTTCAGCTGGTTAGAATACCGGCCTGTCACGCCGGGGGTCGCGGGTTCGAGTCCCGTCCGCTCCGCCACTCATTTTTCATACAGCAAACCACAGACGGACTTTCGTATCAACGAGGACCCGTCTGTGGTTTCTGCTGTGTGGCACTCTCTGTATAATCCGGTTCTTAATTTACTAGTGTAGAGCTGTTCGAATCATGCTACAGGCAATCAACGATCGTATTAAAGGCTGGTTAGGCGCAATAGTCATTGTGCTGATTACTATCCCGTTCGCATTCTGGGGAATTGAATCCTATCTTGGTGGCGGCAAGGATTTTGCCGCAATCATCGATGGTGAGGAAATTCCCGTACACCAGTTTGAAAACGCCTATTCCAATCAACTGGCAAAGTTGAACAAACAGTATGGTGAAAACCTCCCGCTGAGCCATGCCCAGATCAAATCACAGGTCATGGACCAGTTGATCAATACCCGTGTGCTCGAAGCCAGTAGTTATGCTTCAGGTTACAGAATTTCCGATGCAAGCCTGAAAAAAGGCGTGGCTGAAATCTTCACCAGGGAAGGGAAGTTCGATCGTGAATATTTCGAGAATTATCTCAGGTACAGCGGCATGACGGTAAGCCAGTATGAATCCGCCTTGCGTAATGAGATGCTTATTCTGCAAAAACAGAATGGGCTGTTTTCATCTTCAATTATCACGGATAAGGAAGCACGAAAGCTGGCTGCACTTGAACAGCAAACACGTGAGATCAGCCTGATTCGTTATAAGCTCGACACTAATTCGCCCGATATAAACATAACCGAAGAAGATATTGAGGCGTATTACCAGAGCAACGCATCACGGTACATGACGCCTGAGCGAGTCAGTGTCGAGTATGTAGAACTCACCAGCGACAGCCTGGTAGAGGATATTGAGCTCGATGAAGAGCGCTTGCAGGCAATGTATGATGAATACCGGCAAAGTATTCTAAAAAACGAGGAGCGCAAAGCACGCCACATACTGTTACAAACCGGCGAATCCAAGGACAAGCAGAAAGATGTTGTCATGCTACGCATCAGGGAGCTGCAACAGAAACTCGACAACGGTGCTTCATTCGAGGAGCTGGCACGTGAATATTCAGAAGATGTGGGATCAGCGAAGCAGGGCGGAGACCTTGATTGGGTTTCTGCAGGACAGATGGTGAAGCCGTTTGAGGACGCGCTGTTCAGTTTGAACAAGGGCGAAATCAGCGACGTGGTTGAAACCCGGTTTGGCCTACACCTGATCAAGCTGGAAGATGTGCGCGCAGGAGAAATAAAGACGTACGCAGAAAAACGTGACGAGTTTGCCGGTGAACTGCAGCAGGAGATCATCAGCGGCCTTTTTTACGATGCTTCTGAAACCATGGCAATTGCAGCTTACGAGAATCCCGACAGTCTCGATGCAGTGGTCGATGCGATCAGCATGCCGCCCATTAAAACAGAAATGTTCACCCGTGCGGATGGTGCGGGGCTGGCATCGAATGATAAATTTCGTGCCGCCGCATTTTCGTCAGCGGTATTACAGGATGGTCTGAACTCTGATGTTATCGAGATTACTCCTGAACATGTCGTTGTATTGCGCTTGCTCAAGCACGAACCAGCCAGTCCCCTGCCACTGGAGCGGGTCAGGGATAGAATAGAAAGCGATCTGAAGTCTGTGGCTGCTGTGGACAAGGCAATGGCTGATGCGATTGATGCAAAAAACAGGATTGCCGGGGGTGCTTCACCAGAGAGCGTCATTAGCGGCGATCAAACGATTGAAAAGCCCGCAGCATTTACCCGGCAGGACGCTGTTAAGATGGACCCGTTCATCGGCAGGGCGGCTTTTCTGATGCCCCATCCGCAAAACGGTCAACCTTCAGTGCAGGAAGTGAATACGCAAACAGGCGATATTGCTGTAATTGTGCTGAATAAAGTCAATACACCTGCTGATGTTACGCAGGAGCAGATTGACGCAGTAAAACAACAGCGCCGTGCCGATATCGCAACGGATGAATTCTCTTATGCGCTATCAACGATACGAAGTGCAGCCGATATTGAGAAAAATACAAGCCTGCTGCAATAACATGTTGTCAATTCTTCGGGGACGACAATGAATATTTTCAGGCTCGCCCTGCATTGGCAGATATTTATTGCATTAATACTCGCGGTAGTGGTGGGTGTGCTGTTCGATGCCAGCACGACATTCCTTGGCGTCTCTATTTATTCTGTCTTTACGTTTGTCGGCACGCTGTTTCTTAATGCGCTGAAAATGCTGATCGTGCCGCTGATCATGTCATCCATTATTGTGGGCATGATGGAGATCCAGCCTGACACCCTGGGCAGGCTGGGTTATAAGACTCTGATCTATTACGCACTGTCCAGCCTTGTCGCCATCCTGATTGGCCTGGCGATTGTCAACATGTTGCAGCCCGGTATTGCTGACGGCGAGCCCGTGAAGGAGCTGGTCGGCCTGTCTGCTGACACCGGTGAGGTACTCGAACGTGTTGAAGACAGGGGTACCAGCGACCTGGCTGAAGTATTCATCCGCATGGTGCCGGCCAACGTAGTTACTGCTGCTGCGGAAGGGCAAATGCTGGGGCTGATCTTCTTCAGCCTGTTATTCGGCTTTTTTATATCGCGTGTCAAAGGCCAGCCCGGGGAAACGCTGAAGAATTTCTGGAAAGCGGTGCTCGATGTGATGATGCAGATGACCGAATGGGTCATGTTGTTTGCACCCATCGGCGTGTTTGCACTGGTCGCCAAGGTGCTGATCGTATCAGGCCTCGATGCGTTCAGGCCGTTGGCTGTTTTCTTTGTCACTGTGCTGGCCGCACTGCTGCTGCACCTGCTGCTGGTCATGCCCGTGGTGCTGAAGTTTGTCGCGCGCGTCAATCCGCGGGCGCATTTCAGGGCGATGATGCCGGCCCTGCTGACGGCATTTTCAACCAGCTCATCATCGGCAACCCTGCCGGTAACCATTGACTGTGTGGAAACCCGTGCCGGCGTTACCAACCGGGTCAGTGGCTTCACTCTGCCACTGGGTGCCACCGTGAACATGGATGGAACTGCGCTGTATGAATGTGTCGCGGCCATGTTCATCGCCCAGGCTTACGGACTTGAACTGGGCTTCGTCACGCAATTTACCATTGTGTTGATCGCGTTGCTGACATCGATCGGGGTGGCGGGTATTCCCTCGGCCAGCCTGGTGGCGATAACCATCATCCTTGCGGCGATAGGCCTGCCGGCAGAGGCCATCGGCATGATTCTCGTGGTCGACCGGGTGCTGGACATGTGCCGCACGGCGGTGAACGTGTTCAGTGACTCCGTCGCCGCGGTCACCATAGCTCGCCTGGAGGGCGAGGAGACGAAGTTGGCAGCCTAGAGTTGTAGGTTTCTAGTTGTAAGTTTCAAGTTACTAGTTTTACTTACAACTTTTAACTTAGAACTATTCTTTTGAATTGCCCATCAGGCCGGCAGTATGATAGCCGGCATCCACATAAACCACTTCACCGGTAATGCCGCTGGCCATATCTGAACATAGAAACGCCGCTGTGTCGCCGACTTCCTCAATGGTGACATTTCTGTGTAGCGGGGCACTTTGTTCGACATGATCCAGAATCTTGTTGAAACCCGAGATGCCTTTGGCTGCGAGTGTTTTGATCGGGCCGGCTGAAATAGCATTAACACGAATGCCTTCAGGTCCAAGAGAGTGCGCGAGGTAGCGCACATTAGCTTCAAGGCTGGCCTTTGCCAGTCCCATCACGTTATAGCCGGGGAATGCGCGCACTGCACCGAGATAGCTCAGGGTCAGAATAGCGGCATCGTCACGGTTTTGCATCATATGGCGGCCGGCCTTGGCGATCGCCGCCAGTGAATAGGAACTGATATCGTGAGCCTGGTTAAAGCCATCGCGGTTAAGATTGTCCAGGTAATCACCCTCGAGCATTTCCTTGGGTGCGAATGCAACGGAATGAATGATGATATCCAGTGATTCCCAGAAATCATCCAGGTGTTCGAAAACAGCCTCAATTTCATCGTCATTTTCTACATCGCAGGGGATGACGATATCTGAATCGCATTCGCCGGCAAGTTTCTCGACGCGCTCACGCAAGCGTTCTCCCATGTAGGTAAAGGCGAGGTCTGCACCTTCGCGATGCATGGCCTTGGCAATACCCCATGCGATTGATCGATTGCTTGCCACACCGAAAATAAGTGCGCGCTTGCCATTCATGAAGCCCATAAACTTACTCCCCAATTAAAAGTGCTGTAAACTTGGACGGCCTAATGTTAGGCGGATTATACAGCGAAACGCAACAATATAAATCATGCCGCGCTGGTTACGCGTTCCAATCAAGAATTTCCCCTTTTTATTCTGCATTCTGCTTCAGATTTCTGAAGTCCAGGCGGTCCCGGCCATGGGCATGGGTTATGAACCGAAATATCCTGCTGACTTCACGCATTTCGAATATGTCAACCCGGGTTCTGTAAAGGGCGGGCAGATCACCCTGTACGGACTGGGCTCTTTCGATAGTTTGAACCCGTACCTGCTCAAGGGCATATCGGCCTCTGGACTGGGTCCACTTGTGTTTGAAAGCCTGCTGGAGAAAAGCCTGGATGAGCCTTTCAGTATGTACGGCTTGCTCGCCGATGACTTCAGCCTGGCCGATGACGGCTTATCTGCAACTTATCATATCAACCCGGCAGCGCGTTTCAGTAACGGCAAACCCGTCAAGGCCGCGGATGTAAAGTTCTCCTTCGATACATTGATGAGCAAGGCAGCACACCCGCAGTTCAGGGTGTATTACGCAGACATTGAATCGGCAGAAGTGCTGGATGAGTACACGGTCCGGTTTTTCTTCAAGAACCGTAATCGTGAGCTGCACATGATCGTGGGTGAAATACCGATATTTTCAAAAGAGTGGTTGCAGGGAAAATCTTTTGATGAAGTTGATGATGTGCCGCCGATCAGCACTGGTCCATACGTAGTGGAAGCCTATGAACGTGGTCGTTTCATACGTTACAAGCGCAACCCCGATTACTGGGCCAAAGATTTACCGGTACGCAAGGGCATGTATAACTTTGATGAAATCAAGTATTCATACTACAGGGACTCTGAAATCGCTCTGGAGGCATTCAAGGCGGGAGAATTCGATTTCTTTTTCGAAAATTATTCCAAGCGTTGGGCGAGGTCGCATATTGGCCCGCAATATGATTCCGGTGAAATCCTGAAAACCGAACTCAAGCACAGTAATAATGCCGGCATGCAGGGTTTTGTCTTCAATACGCGCCGTGACAATTTCAAGGATGTGCGCGTGCGCAAGGCACTGGCACTGGCATTCAACTTTGAATGGTCCAACAACCAGTTGTTCTATAACCAGTATGAACGCTGCGATTCCTATTTTAGCAACAGCGAGCTTGCATCATCCGGCTTGCCCGAAGGCAGGGAGCTGGAAATACTGGAACTGTATCGTGATCGCCTGCCTGAAGCCGTTTTTACCGAAGTCTGGACCCCGTCTTCAACCGTCCCACCTGATAGTTTGCGCAACAACCTGTTGCAGGCGCGTGATTTGCTTGCCGATGCGGGCTGGACGATACAGGATGGCATATTGAAAAACCGGGAAGGCCAGCCGTTTGTGCTCGATGTATTACTAGTATCAAAAGGATTTGAACGCATTATTGCGCCCTATGCAC
>JAASSE010000175.1 GCA_021768055.1 Gammaproteobacteria bacterium
ATTCTGCATACATCATAAATATCCAGTGTCATGGCATATTCTTCAGGTGCGCCACACAGCATGACGTGTACTTCTGGTAAATGTTCCATCACGGCATCGATGACCATCGCCCAGTTTTTCTGGTGCCAGAACTTGGCATTACTATCGCGGTTAATCCTGCCAGCACGCATGGTCTTTTTGTTGCCAGCCTGTATACAGATGATTGGAGTGCTTGAGTCGATCGAAAATGTCTCAAGCCAGTTCCTGCATTCGGAAATTTCATCATCAGACACAAACAATTCTGTATTGAGTTCAACCTCATCTACTGGTGGGAAGTTAAACTGAGAGGGAGTCTCGTTTGCGAGGCGCAACCATTGTTCAGCAGCATGCTCATGCGGCAAGCTGGGGAAGTCGAGTGCATTGATGGAATTAAATATGTGACCTTTGCGCATCAACTGATAAGACTTTTTATTCTGTTCACACACCCATGCATTGGCATAACCGTGCCCAATAAGTGTTCTGGCCAGTTGTTGTTTATCACGACTCAGTAGGTATGGCGTTTTTCTGGACTTGATCGTGTGTACGTTTCTGACATACGGCATGTGTTCGAACATGGTTTTCGTCCAGGCACCGATACCAACGATATCGCATGGCATACCGCAGCGATCGTATAAGCGTTTCAGCATGGGGGTGATGAGTACCATGTCGCCAAATGCGCCAAAACGACAAACAAGCGGGTGATGATCAGACATTGGTGCGTGCAGCCTTGAATCAGTGGTGTATAGTGTAGCGGTGTTCAATAAGAATCATATTGTATAAAATTTCCCTGCTTTTTTCAGAGTCATTAGCACTGTATGTTTTCCTCGACCAATCCGCCACAATCTATTTGCATATTGCGTCTGTCCGCATTGGGAGACATTACACATGTCTTACCTGTTCTGAATGCTATAAAGAAGCAGTATCCTGAGGCTGATGTCACATGGATCTGCGGCAGTCTTGAGTACAAGCTGTTGTCTTGTATACCTGGTATCAATTTTATTGTCTTCAACAAGAGTGAGGGGATCAAAGCCTACTGGCGGGCAAGGAGAGAGTTGCGCGATAAGCAGTTTGACTTATTGTTGCATATGCAGGTATCTGCACGCGCTAACTTACTGAGTATGTTTGTAAAATCCGATATCAGGCTTGGCTGGGACAAAAACAGCTCACGTGATTTTCACCAGTGGTTTATCAATCACAGCATAGAATCTGGCAGACAAAGGCACCAGGTGCAGGGGTTTCTTGCATTTGCGAAAGCTATCGGTATTGATAATCCGGAAGCTGAATGGAATTTCCCGCTACCAGAACAGGCATACGCTTTTGCGGAAAAACATATCGATACGACATGTAAAACACTGCTGATCTCACCCTGTTCGAGTCACAAGCTTCGAAACTGGATGCCTGAGCGCTATGCAGCAGTTGCCGACCATGCCATAGAGCAGTTGGGCATGCAGGTTGTTCTGAGCGGAGGGCCTAGTGAGTTAGAACGAACGTTTGGTGAGCAGATCGAAAGCGCGATGAATAATAAGGCCATGAATTTGATCGGTCAGGACACCTTGCAGGAATCCATGGCGCTGCTGGAAAAAGTGGATGTTGTTATCGCACCAGACACGGGTCCTGCGCATATGGCAAATGCAATGGGTACAAGGGTTATTGGTCTATACGCCTGCACCAATCCTCTACGAAGTGGCCCATATAATTCGCTGGATATCTGTATTGATAAATTTCCCGAGGCGGCAGAGAGGTTTTTAAACAAGGCTGATGTCAATGATGTGCCCTGGGGTACGAAAATCGAGCAGCCTGGTGTAATGGAATTGATTACTGTTGAAGAAGTGATTGAGAAACTAGAGCAGGTGTTGAATTCTTAGACTACTTGTAATCCTGGTAAGATTTTTCTTCAACGATTGTTGAATTCAGATGTAAATTGACTTTTTTCTTGGCGTTGGCGCGTTCGTCATTGGTGACATAGACAGCGCGTGCTAGTTCAATAAACCTGTCACCAAAACGCTTGTTTCTTTCTTCATCGCGAATGTCGTCTTCAATTACCCACAGCGTTTCATTAATGCTCTTGAGCTCTTTTGCCAGTGCCTCTATTTCATCATCGGTTTCAACCGACTTGCTCCATACGTCGGTAAGCAGTTCCAGTTCAGTCATAACATTACGTACCTTGGCTTCATCGTCGATCCTTTCAGCCTTGATTTGAAGAATAGAGATCTTATCCAGCAGTTCGCCAGGAGAGATAGGTACCAGAATGTCATTCATAGTGTTGCTCGTGCTCTTGTTGCGTTAGAAATTGTTAAATTCGTTGAATTGTTACTTTTCTCATAGGGTAAATCTTGCAGCGCAAGGTTGCCGTGCTGTCATGATTTAACCAATCCGCAGTCATGAAAATTACCTTGTGATTTCAATGTGTTGCGTAGTTTTGAATAAATCGGATAAATGGCGTCCTCTACGGCCGCGTAGTGTATCATAATGCCTGTACTAAGAGTCTCGATAACAAGTTGAATATTGATGGGATGGACCAGACGAATTACCAGGATACTGCTGCTGACCGTTGTTGTTTATGCATCAGTGCGATTTGGCGTTATTATTTTCGGCAGCCAGCTAAAGGGCGAGCTTGATCCCTACCTGCAAGCAGTGACTCAGGACAGTGTCACCATACGATGGCAAACGCGTCAAGACCGCATGGGTATCGTCAAGTATGGTACCGATCCGGAAAATCTCACCAACACCCGTTTTGAAGACGTGGCCACCAATATTCATTCCATGGTACTCGATAAGCTGGAGCCGGATACGCTCTATTTCTACACGGTAGGTGATATCGGCGGCTACAAACCGATGAATCCGGGAATTGACTGGTTTCGAACCCAGCCCGAGGATGACAGCGTTAAGCCGACACGGATCTGGGTGATCGGCAATTCAGGTATCCCGGGAAAAGCATCCGCCAGCGTGCGAGATGGCATGCTCGAGTGGCTCAAGGATTACCCGCGGCCGAAACAAGGCTATCTCGACCTGTTCCTGTCACTGGGTAACATGGCTTTTCGTTCTGGCAGCAATGCGCAGTTCCATGATGCCCTGTTCGATACCTATCACAATGTTATGCGTAACCAGTCGCTGTGGCCAGTACTGGGTGATCATGATGCACGTCGATGGACCTATTTCAGGTTGTTTAATCTACCGAAGCAGGGTGAGGCAGGCGGTGTTGCATCAGGCACGGAAAATTACTATGCGGTTGATCACGCCAATGTGCATATCATCATGCTTGATTCGCAGGACTCCAGCCTGAAAGCAGGCAGCGAAATGCTGCAATGGTTGCAACAGGACCTCGCAAACAATACCAAACCGTGGATCATCGCGGTCGTGCACCATCCGCCGTATACCAAGGGTTCGTATGACTCTGATAATCCTAAACATGGTAAAAAACGCATGATCAAGGTCAGGAAAAACGTGTTGCCAATTCTGGAGTCGGCAGGTGTTGATCTGGTGCTTTCAGGGTTCAGTCATTCGTATGAACGCTCGTACCTGATAGATTGTCACTACGGGTTTTCGAGTGAGTTCGACAGTAAGCGTATAGTTTCGAACGGCATGTACTCTCAAAACAAGGAATACTTCAAACCAGACAATAATGCAGCGCATGCAGGCACTGTTTATATCGTGGCGGGTTCTTCTGCGAAAGTCGAGCAAGGCTCATCATTGCATCCAGCGATGCCGGTTCATTCAAAAGAAATAGGTTCGATTGTTATTGACATCGATGGAAATAAACTGAAATCTCGTTATATCGATGCAACTGCAACAGTAAGAGACGAATTCAGTATAGAAAAAGCCAGCGGTATTGATAACAACTATTCAGGATGCACCCGCGAGTAGTCAGTTAATTTGCAATGCCTTCGTCGTCATTGCTGTAAAATCTTCGCTTGTAATCAATCGCATGCATTCATCATTCTGGATGTGCTTGCCCCACGGCGCTTCTTTTACCGTTGCCTGATAGCACTGTTGCAGTGCTTCAGGATAGTGGTTGACGACCAGTTCAATGCCCAGTCTGATGTTAGTCTTGATAATCATGCTGGTAATTGATTCGCGTAATGCCATTTGCATATGCAG
>JAASSE010000176.1 GCA_021768055.1 Gammaproteobacteria bacterium
CAGCCATGCACAAACCGGCAGTCGATTTTCACGGACAAGACTGTATACCTGTTGTATGCTTGCGGCCTGATTTAATCACGTCTCGATTCCTGAACTGCCCATGATGAATTTTGAAACGTCCTATCTACTCTATGCACTCGCAGCTTACCTGGTCGGCTCCCTGTCACCAGCCATCATTACCTGCAAGCTGATGGGCTTGAAGGACCCGCGCAGTGTCGGTTCAAAAAACCCCGGCGCCACCAATGTGCTCAGACACGGTGGCAAAAAGGCCGCCATTATTACCCTTATCGGCGATATGTTGAAGGGGCTGTTACCTGTTGTCATCGTGAGCATGCTGGATCCAGCGGCGGCGGCCATCTCAATAGCCGGGGTATGCGCTTTTCTTGGTCATATCTATCCGGTCTATTACGGCTTTCAGGGCGGCAAGGGCGTCGCAACATACTATGGCGCACTGCTCGGCTTTAACTGGATGACCGGTATCGCCGCATTGCTGATCTGGCTACTGGTCGCTGCGCTGTTCAGATTATCATCGCTGTCTGCACTGGTCTCGTCTGCTGCCGCTCCTGTAGTGCTCTGGCAACTGAGTCATTCGGCGGAGCTCACCGCCACCCTGATCTTCATGTCGTTGCTGATGTACTGGCGCCACCGCAGCAATATTCAGGACATCATCGGCGGCAGGGAACACAAGATCGGCCCCAAGAACAGTAACTAGGAACTAGATCCTAGGTCCTAGTTCCTAGTACCTTTCCGAAAAGAATAATAACACTTGGCATCATTCACTGATTCTAATGTTTCAATGCTTCAAGCTGCGACAGGGGCCACCTCGCCCGGGCATCGATGTCCAGTGGTTGTGACTCCCCCGCCTGCAAGCGCAGGCAGCCGGTAAACGCAATCATCGCACCGTTATCAGTGCAGAACTCGATGCGTGGGAACGTTACCGAGTAGTTGCGTGTTTCAGCCAGCTTTTGCAACCGGGCACGCAGTGTCCGGTTGGCACCAACACCGCCGGCAACGACCAGCCGGGTACAACAGGTCTGCTCAAGCGCGCGTTTCGATTTAATCAGCAGGGTATCGACCACGGCGTCTTCGAACGCCAATGCAATATCAGCCCGCAGCTGCTCAGTAGCCTCGGTATTCCTGCGCTCCCGTTCCCAGGTATTCAGGGCAAAGGTTTTCAGGCCGCTGAAGCTGAAATCGAGTCCCGGGCGGTCTGTCATCGGCCGCGGGAAACTGAATGCCCCTGCACGTCCTGATTTTGCAGTCTCTGCCAGTACCGGGCCGCCCGGATAACCCAGTCCGAGCATTTTTGCAGTTTTATCGAACGCCTCACCGGCAGCATCATCCAGGCTCTGGCCGATCAGTTCATACTCACCGATCGCGGATACATGGGCGAGCATGGTGTGGCCGCCGGATACCAGCAGCGCCACGAACGGAAATTCCGGCGCCCCGGCCTCGAGCAGGGGTGCCAGCAAATGCCCTTCCATGTGGTGTACTTCGACTGCTGGTATGTCCAGTGCCCAGGCCAGGCTGCGCGCCAGCGCGGCTCCCGACATCAACGCCCCGATCAGGCCTGGCCCTGCGGTATAGGCGATGCCATCCAGCTGCTGCTTATCGATACCGGCCTCTGCGAGCACCTTCTCGGCCAGCGGCAGCAGGTAGCGAATATGATCGCGTGATGCCAGTTCCGGCACGACGCCACCGTACGCTGCATGCAGTTCGACCTGGCTGTGCAACACGTGTGCGCGCAGGCCGTGCTCGCTGTCGTATACCGCGAGCCCGGTCTCGTCACAGGAGGTTTCGATGCCCAGTACAATCATCTCAGAACAACCATAGCGGCAGGATCATTGAAAAATTAACAGCTTAGCTTTGTCACATTAGCGGAAAGTGATATATAATACCCTGCTCGCCGCGCTGATGTGGCTGTTGTGTGCGGTCAACAGATTATTTTTTTAATGATTGGAGCCCCGCTATCGATAATCAGGGGCTGATTCAGGAAAGCATTTATGCCAGCAATTCGAGTTAAAGAAAACGAACCGTTTGACGTTGCCCTGCGCCGCTTCAAACGCTCCTGTGAAAAAGCCGGTGTCCTCACCGAGGTGCGCCGCCGCGAAGCGTATGAAAAGCCCACCGCAGAACGCAAACGCAAGGCCGCTGCTGCTGTGAAGAGACATTTGAAGAAGCTGTCCAAAGAACGCGGTCGCATGGCACGCTCCCCCCACCAGCGCAGACGCTAATCACTGTTACCTCCTCATGAGCAGCGCCCTGAAAGACCAGATCCAGGACGCCATGAAAACCGCCATGAAAGGCGGCGACAAAGAGCGTCTGGCGGTCATCCGTCTGATGATGTCAGCCTTGAAGCAGGTCGAGGTCGATGAGCGCATTGAGCTCGATGACAACCGCATACTCGCTATCCTCGACAAGATGGTGAAGCAACGCCGTGAATCCATCAGCCAGTATGAAAGCGGTGGGCGCGAAGATCTCGCCAGCAAGGAAAAAGCCGAGATTGAGGTTATCTCGGACTTCCTGCCACAGGCGCTGACCGAAGAAGAAATAGAAACCATCATTAACCAGGCCATCAGCGACACTGGCGCTGAGAGCATGAAAGACATGGGCAAGGTGATGGGTATTGTTAAACCACAGATAACGGGTCGAGCAGACGTTGGTGCTGTCAGCGGTAAAATAAAAGCTCTTCTTTCATAGTTTCTTGGCCACAGAGTAAAAAAGATCTCTGTGTGCTCTGTGGCAAATCAAGGTAGACTCCGGCGTTCACGAATAACGAATAAATACCCGGCCGTATCAATGCCTGACTTGAAAAACGACAGATTCATTCGCGCATTATTAAGGCAACCGGTCGACAAAACGCCGATCTGGATCATGCGCCAGGCAGGCCGTTACCTGCCCGAGTACCGCGAAGTGCGCGCCCAGGCAGGCGATTTCATGACCCTGTGCAGCACCCCTGATCTCGCCTGTGAAGTAACACTGCAGCCCCTGCGCCGGTTCGATCTGGATGCCGCCATCCTGTTTTCCGATATCCTCACCATCCCCGATGCCATGGGTCTCGGCCTGTATTTCGAAGAGGGTGAAGGACCCAAGTTCAAATCACCGATCAGTTCGGCTGCTGATATTGAAAAACTCGGCATCCCCGATCCTAATCAGGAGCTGGCTTACGTGATGGATGCCGTCAGCCTGATTCGTAAAGAACTCGATGGCAAAGTACCGTTGATAGGTTTTGCCGGCAGTCCGTGGACACTGGCCACCTACATGGTAGAAGGTGGCAGCAGCCGCAGCTTTTCCAAGATCAAGGCCATGCTGTTTGCCGATGCTAAAACGGCACATGCCCTGCTCGCAAAGCTAGCCGACTCGGTAGCCATGTACCTCAATGCACAAATCGAGGCCGGCGCACAGGCAGTGATGGTATTCGACAGCTGGGGTGGCGCTTTAACTACACCGCATTACCAAGAATTTTCTCTTGCCTACATGCAGCGCATCGTCGATCAGCTAACACGTGAAAAAGACGGCGACAAAATCCCGGTGATCCTGTTCACCAAGGGCGGTGGTTTGTGGCTTGACCAGATTGCTGATACAGGCTGCGACGCACTTGGTCTCGACTGGACGATTAATATCGGCCAGGCGCGGCAACAGGTTGGTGACAGGGTTGCGTTGCAGGGCAACATGGACCCGGCTGTTATGGCAACCGATCCTGATACTATTAAACGGGAAGCAGCCAGCATACTTGCCGATTTTGGTAACGGCAGCGGTCACGTGTTCAACCTGGGTCATGGCATCACACCAGGTATAACCCCGGACAATGTCGCCGCACTTGTGGATGCCGTTCACGAATTCAGTATCCCCTATCACCAGCAATAAATTCACTGTGCTGGAAAAGCACACCACGCCATGATCCCTGTGGTTCAAACAGCGAATAAAGATATAATCAGGGAAAAATTGGCTAGCCATCCATATGCCCGACAACAGGCAATCTCATAAGGATATTCTTCGCTCGATCATTCAGCTACTGTGCATCATATTGTTGTCTGGTTTTACTTATGCACATCCAGCTTATGCCGAAACATCTACCGAAATTAAACGACCAAAAATAGGCCTGGCATTGAGC
>JAASSE010000177.1 GCA_021768055.1 Gammaproteobacteria bacterium
GCCGGCCCGCCGATGGAGCCGTCACCTTTCGATTCTTTAGGCTTCTTTTCGTCCTTAGGCGTGCCTGACGGCGTATCGCTGTCAGTCCAGTCTTCCGGTGGTGGCGGTTCCTTGCCTTCCATCAATGCATCAATCTGGGGTGAATCGATGGTTTCATACTTGATCAATGCATCAGCCATCATGTGCAGGATTTTGATGTTGTCTTTCAGGATCTTTTCTGCACGTTCGTAGTTGCGGTCGATGAACATACGTATTTCTTCATCGATAATGCGCGCCGTGTCATCACCCAGGTTCTTGTGCTGGGTAACAGAGCGACCAAGAAAAACCTCTCCTTCATCTTCGGTGTAAGTCAATGGACCGAGACGTTCTGAAAGGCCCCACTTGGTTACCATGTTGCGTGCAATTTCAGTTGCACGCTCGATATCGTTTGTCGCTCCCGTGGTGACACTCTCAGGCCCGAATATCAGTTCTTCAGCAATACGGCCGCCAAACAGGCTGGAAATCTGGCTTTCCAGTTCTTTCTTGCTGTGGCTGTAACGGTCTTCTTCCGGCAGGAACATAGTCACACCCAGCGCACGACCACGTGGAATGATGCTGACCTTGTAAACCGGATCGTGCGATGGCACCAGACGGCCGACAATGGCATGACCAGCCTCGTGGTAGGCGGTCAGCTTCTTGTCCTCATCTGACATCACCATGGAGCGGCGCTCAGCACCCATCATGATCTTGTCCTTGGCACGTTCGAAATGGGACATATTGACCAGCTTGCAGTTTTCACGCGCTGCAAACAGTGCTGCCTCATTCACCAGGTTGGCGAGATCGGCACCGGAAAAGCCCGGGGTACCGCGTGCAATAATCGAAGGGTCGACCTTCTCATCCTTCGGCACCTTACGCATATGTACTTTCAGAATCTGTTCGCGGCCACGGATATCCGGTAATGGCACCACAACCTGGCGGTCGAAGCGGCCTGGGCGCAGCAGCGCCGGGTCGAGCACGTCGGGGCGGTTTGTCGCCGCCAGTACAATTACACCTTCGGTGCCTTCAAAACCGTCCATTTCGACCAGCAACTGGTTCAGTGTCTGTTCGCGCTCGTCGTGGCCACCACCCAGACCGGCGCCACGGTGTCTACCTACTGCGTCAATCTCGTCGATAAAGATAATGCACGGTGCATGCTTTTTAGCGGTATCGAACATGTCACGTACGCGTGAAGCACCGACACCGACAAACATTTCAACAAAATCAGAACCGGAAATGGTGAAGAATGGCACCTTGGCTTCACCGGCAATGGCTTTTGCCAGCAGGGTCTTACCAGTACCCGGTGCACCCACCATCAGGATGCCACCAGGGATACGGCCGCCCAGTTTCTGGAACTTGCCTGGATCACGCAGGAAATCGACCAGTTCTGCCACTTCGGCCTTGGCTTCTTCAGCACCGGCAACATCGTCAAAAGTCACGTTGACCTGGTCTTCGCCCAGCATGCGTGCCTTGCTCTTGCCGAACGACATCGCGCCTCGGCCACCGGCACCACCTTGCATCTGGCGCATGAAGAACACCCAGATACCGATCAATAACAGGAACGGGAACCAGGAAATGAAAATCTGCATTAGCACGGACTGGCCTTCCGGTGGAACACCCTTGATTTCTACGCCATGTTCGAGCAGATCACCCACCATGGCGCGGTTGTCCGTTTCCGGGCTGTAGGTCGAGAACACGTTGCCACTGGTCAGTTTGCCCTTGATGTCACGACCATCAATGGTGACCTCTGTCACTTCACCGGATTCCACCATCTGGATAAAGGTGGAATACGACAATGGCGTCGGCTTGCCTGTCGGCTTGCTGAAATTACTGAATACTGACAGCAGGATTACAGCAATCACTGCCCACAGTAAGATATTTTTTGCAACGTCGTTCAAGTTAACACTCCGGGAAATATACGGGAGAACCTCGTATTAAAGACTCAATACACAATACTATAGTTCAGGGACCGTGGCTATATTCATTCTCATTTACTCAGGCGCGAAATCCGGTGGCCAATGCGTATATTTCACGGCTTCTGGCCCGTGATGCCTTCGGTTTACGCATAACCACACGACTAAAACTGTTTTTTAGCTCCTTCTGGTAGGCATCGAAACCCTCACCCTGAAACAGCTTGACCAGCAAAGCGCCGCCCGGTTTTAGCACCTGTCGCGCCAGATCCAGGGCCAGTTCGGCCAGATGATAGGCGCGTGGAATATCAACCACTTCCATACCACTGATATTGGGGGCCATATCGGAAATTACAAGGTCTGCACGGGCCTGTTCCGGGGTATCACCCATCGCCGACAGCAGCTGTTCCAGCACCGCATCTTCCCTGAAATCCCCCTGGATGATCTCAACGCCCGGGATCGGTTCCATCGGCAGTATATCCAGTGCGATCATGCGTCCTTTTTTGCCAATTAATTTCGCCGCATATTCCGTCCAGCCGCCGGGCGCGGCACCCAGGTCGATGACAGTCATGCCGGGTTTGATCAACTGGTCTTTTTTCTGGATCTCCATGAGCTTGTACACCGCGCGCGAACGCAAACCATCTTTCTGCGCGCGCAGCACGTACTCATCATCGAAATGTTCTTTCAACCAGCGCTTGCTGCTTTTACTTCTTGGCATAACAGGATTTAGTTATCGGATACTGGAACTCAAGAACTATAGTAGCCCGGATGTTATTCCGTGCGTGTCTCTCTATTAAAATCTTTCGGGTAATGGTTAGCTGTCCTAGAACCTAGTATCTAGTTCCTAGTTACTTATTTCGGTAATTGTATGACGGGTTTGTTTTTGTTGGGACGGTAAATTGAAACGGTTTTTCCAATCGACTGTACGACTTCAGCCTGACTTTTATTACATATTACTTCAGTGAGTTGCTTACGTAAGTCCCGGTCATCAACCGATAACTTGATCTTGATGAGTTCATGGTGATCAAGCGCGGTTTCGAGCTCATTCAGTACAGCTTCCGTCAGTCCTTTCTGCCCCAGCATCACAACCGGATTCAAATCATGGCACATGCCGCGCAGGAACTTGATCTGGCTTTTGGATAACGACATGAAATCTGGTAGCTGGTAGCCGGGATCTAGATATAGCGGACTTCGACAATTTCAAGCGAACGCATGCCGCCGGGTGTATCCACTTCTGCAATATCGCCCTCTTCCTTGCCGATCAGTGCACGTGCTATCGGTGAACTGATAGAAATCATGTTTTGCTTGATGTCAGCCTCATCATCACCAACTATCTGGTAGGTCATTTCATCACCGGACTCTTCATCCGACACGTCGACCGTGGCACCGAACACAACTTTGCCACCTGCATTAAGTGTGGTGACATCGATGATATTTGCATGACTGAGCTTGGCTTCGATATCCTTGATACGGCCTTCGATAAAGCCCTGCTGTTCCCGTGCAGCATGGTATTCAGCGTTCTCTTTCAGGTCACCGTGCGCCCGCGCTTCGGCGATAGCCTCAATCACTTTGGGACGATCAATGGTTTTCAGTTGTTGTAATTCTGCTTTTAACTTTTCTGCACCACGTACAGTAATAGGTACTTTACTCATGCCGCTTTACCTTGTTTGATTTCCGCATGCAGATCCTGCAGGCGATGGACTGCATCGTGATCAATCTTCTCCAGCGCCTGCACGGTTGCACGCGCACCGGCGATGGTGGTCGTATAGCTTACCTTCTGCTGCAATGCAGAAGCACGGATGGTGTAAGAGTCCGCAATCGACTGCTTGCCTTCCGTGGTATTGATGATCAGGTCAATCTCATCGTTCTTGATCATGTCGACAATATGCGGGCGCCCCTCGTAAACCTTGTTGACGAGTGCGCACTCGACACCGGCATCGTGGAGGGCACCGCCGGTACCCCTTGTTGAGATGATATTAAAACCAAGCTTGATCAAATCACGACCCAGTTCAACCGCATGCGCACGGTCGCGTTCACGCACGCTTAAAAAGACCTTGCCCTTGGTCGGCAAATCAACACCGGCGCCCAGTTGAGCTTTCGCGAATGCAACCGCGAAGCTGGCGCCAACGCCCATGACCTCACCGGTGGATTTCATTTCAGGCCCCAGCAGCGGGTCGACACCTGGA
>JAASSE010000178.1 GCA_021768055.1 Gammaproteobacteria bacterium
ATCTTCTGGATCATCTTCTTTGAAATCGCGATCCTTTATTTCGCATCATCAACGCTGTTGCGTACGCGACTGGCTGCACCACGATGGGCCTGGCTTGGCTTCATCCTGATGGTGGTCGGCGCGGTAATGAACAACTACGCAGTAGCGAAGGGCAATTCAAGCGTGATGATGACCTCGTATGCACCGATGCAGGCAGATCCACTCTTCTACCTGGGTCTGATCCTGTTCGCAGTCGGTGCCTTGATCGCTGTTTTCGTGTTCTTTGGTACGCTGGTGATAGCAAAAGATGATGGCACCTATCAGGGTTCGGTACCGCTGGTTACTTTCGGTGCTATAACAGCTGCAATCATTGCTGTGTTCACGATTGCATCCGGTGCGATCATCCTGGTGCCGACATTCCTGTGGTCAATTGGTTACATCAACCATATCGATGCTGAAATGTACCGCATAGTATGGTGGGGCATGGGACACTCCTCGCAGCAGATCAACGTGGCCGCGCACGTGTCCGTATGGTACCTGCTGGCCGGAATTCTGTTCGGTGCACGACCAATGTCGGAGAAAGTGAGTCGCTCAGCATTCCTGTTGTATATCCTGTTCCTGCAGCTTGCCTGTGCACACCATATTCTGGTCGACCCGGGTATCAGTGCTGAATGGAAGGTGTTCAACACCAGCTACGCCATGTACCTCGCAGTACTGGCCAGTATGATCCATGGTCTGACTGTACCTGGTGCGGTGGAAGTGGCTCAGCGTGAGAAGGGGCTTACCAAGGGTTTGTTCGAATGGCTGCGCAAGGCACCGTGGGGCAATCCGGTATTTTCGGGCTTTTTCTTCTCGCTCGTTATCTTCGGGTTCATCGGTGGTATCACCGGTGTTGTTATGGGTACCGAGCAGATCAACCTGATTATTCATAACACCATTTATGTACCGGCGCATTTCCACGCAACCGTGGCTGTGGGTACAACGCTGGCGTTCATGGCACTGACCTATCTGCTGATCCCGGTATTGTTCCGGCGTCAACTGTTCCTGCCGTGGATGGCGAAGTGGCAGCCCTACGTGTTCTCCGCAGGCATGACATTGATGATCCTGTTCATGCTGGGTGCGGGTACGCTGGGTGTATCCCGTCGCCACTGGGACATGGATTTCACCGGTGCTATGTTGAGCTTTGAGTATCCGGGCACGGCTTACATGATGATGGCTGTCGGCGGCGTCGGCGGTGTGGTGGGCATCCTCGGTGGCGCGATGTTCCTGGTCGTGACCGTTGGATCACTGGTATTCGGTAAGAAGCTGGAACCTTCCGCAGGTCTGCTGCAGAGCTTTGGTGTGCCGTTGTCAGAAGGCGTCTACAATATTGCACAGCCTGAGCAATTGCCAATGGCACCGAAGCTGGCTGTTGAGGAGCACGGCTCCGCCGGTTTTGAAGCGCCCGGGACGTTTGTTCTGGCAATGGCCCTGCTGGTGTGCTTTGTCGTTTACTACTTCATCAACTGGGATTATCTGGCTTCCGTCTGGCCACTCAGTTAACGAAGTATTGAAGGGGAACGCGGGGCAGGCCTGAGCCTGTCCCGCGTTTTTTATTGTCAATACAAAACCCTGTTCCTTCAGCGTTGGTGTAAGTGAATTCATTACAGTAGTATCATTGATATTTGTGTCATTCGTAATGAAGATTCCCGTTTTAATATGCAGCCTGGTGCTGCTTGTAGTCCCGTCCAGCCAGCTATTTGCCAAGGTGCCTGTAGCCGGGTCAACCCCGGCATTTGATTACGATACGGCGCTCAGGATCAGTCAGGAGGCGATTGACAACCAGGTCGGAGACCATGCGTTCATCACTGCTGACGGCAAACGGGTGGCTCTGAGTGACTTCCGCGGCAAGCCGCTCGTTTTGAGCATGGTTTATACCAGCTGTTACCAGATATGCCCGATGACAACCCGGCACCTGTCGAAAGTTGTCGAAAAGGCGCGTGATGCCCTGGGCGAAGACAGCTTCTCTGTCGCTGTTATCGGTTTTGACGCAGAGGTCGATACACCCCAGGCGATGCAGTATTTCGCCAACAAGCAGGGTATCAGTGACAAGAGCTGGCATCTGTTGAGTATCGCCAAGGAGGATGTCGATGCGCTGTCGCAAGATATCGGTTTCATTTATTACCCATCCTCGAGCGGTTTCGACCACCTCATCCAGGCGACAATTATCGATGCGGACGGCAAGGTGTACAGGCAGGTCTATGGCCAGGTATTCGATACACCATTGCTGGTTGATCCGTTGATCGAGCTGATACTGGGGCGGCCGCAGCCCGCGCAGTCATTGCTTTCCAGCCTGACCACCAAGATCAAGCTGTTTTGCACCACCTACGACCCGGTCCGAGACGGCTATTACTTTGACTATTCGTTGTTTCTTGGCATCCTGATCGGCGCTTCCATCATTATTTATACCGGGCTTGTCATCAGGCGTGAGTACCGCAGGGGTAACAAAAAACCTGAAGTTTAGTACGGGTTTAGTCAGCGCCAATCAGCAACAGGGATGATTTGATATGAGTCATATCGGGCAAACCGGGCCCCATGGTAAAATCCCGCTTCTTTTTCCATTCGGGATGTTCCGGCAGTGCTAGTCAATCCTATAAAAAGGGCTTACCTGGCTCTGGAGTCCTGGTTTAATGTATCTTTCGGTACCGAGTGGAACCCGCTGTACCACCTTGGCACACTGTCATTCTTCCTGTTCTGGGTGATCCTGGTTAGCGGTATCTACCTTTTTATTCCGTTTCACGGCAGTCTTGCCGGTGCTTATGAATCCGTTGAATACATGACGCACGAGCAGTGGTATGCCGCTGGTGTAATGCGCAGTCTGCACCGCTATGCCTCTGACGCAGTCGTCATCACGGTGCTGTTGCACATGTTCAAGGAGTTTGCCTCGGGCCGCTACCACGGTTTCCGCTGGTTCTCCTGGGTCACGGGTATACCGAACCTGTGGATGATTATTACCCTGGGCATCACCGGTTACTGGCTGGTGTGGGACGAGCTGGCACAATATGTTGCGATTGGATCGGCGCGTTTAATGGATGCATTACCGATATTTTCCGGGGCGATGACACGCAACTTCGTAGCTGGTGAAATGACGGACCGCTTTTTCATCCTGATCGAGTTTCTACATCTGCTGGGCCAGCCGATGTTATTGTTTTTCATGTTATGGATACACGTGAAGCGGATGTCCAATGTTGAAATCAATCCGCCGCGTGGTCTTGCCGTGGGTACTTTCATTGCACTGCTTGCATTGTCACTTGTCAAGCCGGCGGTCAGTCATGGACCGGCCGACCTGAGCACCATGCCACAGGTGTTGAACATTGACTGGTTTTATCTGAATGTCTACCCGTTGCTCGATCACTGGACTGAAGGGCAAACCTGGGTTCTGACGATAAGTGTCACATTTCTGTTGATGATTCTGCCGTGGCTGCCGCCGAGGAAAACTGGTTCCAAAGCAGTAGTTGATCTTGATCACTGCAACGGCTGTGGTTTGTGCTTTGAAGATTGTCCGTTTGATGCCATCTCGGTACAGGCACGCACTGATGGGGCTAAATTTGAAAACGAAGTAGTTGTGCATCCTAATTTGTGTGGTGCCTGCGGTATTTGTGCCGGTTCCTGTCCATCGTCCAATCCGTTCAGGTCACGCAAGGAAGAGCTCAAAACCGGAATCGATATGCCGCAATTAACGGTTGATGAAATGCGTACAAAAACAAATGAGGCCATTGCCGCCATGGAAGGTGATACCAAGATACTCATGTTTGGCTGTGAGCACGGTTTGAATGTGAACCGGCTGGATAGCAATGACACTAAAGGCGTTCGTCTCATCTGCAGCGGCATGCTGCCGCCGACACTGGTTGAATACGCGTTAAAGCAGGGTGCCGATGGTGTCATGGTGACCGGTTGCCGCCATAATGACTGCTTCTTCCGCTTCGGTAACCGCTGGTTAAAGATGCGCTTTGAGGGTGAGCGTAAACCGATTCTTCGAGGCCGTGCAGACCGCAACCGCATTCGTGTACACGGTGGTTCAGAAACAGACAAAAACAAAATTGAAAAAGACCTGAATGCTTTTCGTGCCGAGTTGGCAAAGTTACG
>JAASSE010000022.1 GCA_021768055.1 Gammaproteobacteria bacterium
CCATGTTCTCGAAACGGTACTTGTTGGGCATGGATTGGCGGTTCAAATCACACACCGCATTGTAAATCTGGCGGGTGAGTTCACCCATATTGGCGTACGGCAAATCCGCCAGCCATTTTTTCAGCTTGCGTGGATGATTGGGAATAGCATCCTTCGCAGGTGCATTTTGTTCGGGTATATGTAATTTCATCAGTATGGTTAAAAATCAATCGCCCGTTTAAAACCATCGTGTTGCGCCCATTTCTATAAAAATCAACACGATAGCTGTGTCTTTATTGTTCTTGTCAGACACTACCTAGTTTAGCTCAGATAGTGAAAATTGCTGTTTTTGAGCCTTCGCCGGCCTGCTCACGCACCAGTCTGGGCACCAGGAAGCCGGGAAGCTGCAGCCTCAGTGCATCTATCAGGGCGGTAGCCCTGGAACTGGGTACCTCAAAATGCATGGCACCCTGGACCGGGTCCAGCATGTGCAAGTAGTAGGGCAGCACGCCTGCATCGTGCAGACGCTTGCTCAGTGCGGCCAGCGCCGCGACGCTGTCATTGATGCCCCTGAGTAACACGCTTTGATTCAGCAGGGTGATACCGGCCATACCTAGCTGTTGCAGCGCAGCTATCTCGATTTCTGTTATTTCGTTGGCGTGATTGGCATGAATTACCAGTGTGGTCCGCAAGCGTGATCGTTGCAGCATGTGCTGCAGTGATTTATCAATACGTGAAGGCAGCACTACCGGCAGTCTCGAATGTATGCGCAGCCATTGCAGATGCGGAATGTCCTCAAGCAGTGCAAGCAATCGCTGCAGAACACTGTTGTCCAGTACCAGTGGATCACCGCCGCTCAGTATGACTTCGGCGATGTCTTCATGGCTGCGGATATAGTCGATCGCTTCACCCCATTCGCCCTTACGCGGGTTTGCAGTTGTATAGGGAAAGTGCCGGCGGAAGCAATAGCGGCAATGAACCGCGCACGCCCCGGTGGTGACCAGCAGTACCCGTCCATGGTACTTGTGCAGCAGGCCGGGTGCTGTCATTGCATGCAGGTCACCAACCGGGTCGGTGGTACCAGCGGGTGATTTTTCAGCCAGGCTCGGTAATACCTGCAGAAGCAAGGGATCATTGGCATCGCCGGGCTGCATTTTGTCAACATAGCAATGCGGTACCAGCAGCCTGAAATTGCCACCAGCTGTAACTGTCGGTGCCAGCCTTTCGAGTTTGACTATGCGCAGCAGTTCTTCTGTCGTGGTGACGGCGTTGGCCAGTTCCGCTTGCCAGTTGTCCGTATGCCGGCCTTGTATCAGACTGATGGAAGACATAACTTTTGCACGGGTGTGTTCTTGATGGAGATATCAGTTAAGATTGCGCCCCTGATTTAACAGGTTGAAACCATGGCATCATACAGTACAAACGAATTCAAAAACGGATTGAAAATCATGCTCGATGGCGATCCGTGTTCCATTACGGAAAATATCCTGGTCAAGCCCGGCAAGGGACAGGCGTTTAACCGCATCAAGGCGAAGAACCTGAAAACCGGCCGCACTCTGGAACGTACTTTCAAAACCACCGAGACCGTTGAAGCGGCTGATGTAGAGGATATCGATGTCGAATATCTCTATTCCGACGGCGAACAGTGGCACTTCATGGAGCCGACCACGTATGAACAACATGCGGCAGACAAAGTCGCTGTCGGTGATGCGGCGAAATGGCTCAAGGGTCAGGAAGCCTGTGTGATGACCTTGTGGAACGGTGAACCATTATCGATCACGCCGCCGAATTTTGTCGAACTGGCTGTCACGCAAACCGATCCCGGCTTAAAAGGAGACACGGCACAGGGCGGTTCCAAGCCGGCCACGCTGGAGACCGGCACCGAGGTCAAGGTGCCGTTATTCATCGACGAAGGCGATGTGCTCAAAATCGACACGCGTACCGGCGATTATGTATCCAGAGCATGACGCATAAATGAGCTGGCAGCCATCAGCATCAATCGAGATTCTGCAAACGAGGGCCCGAATGTTACAAAACATCCGGGCCTTTTTTGATGTACGCGGGGTGCTCGAAGTTGAAACACCGTTGATGTCCGCGGCAGCGACGACTGATCCGCACCTCAATAGTTTTGTCACGCGCTACCACAACCGGCCCCATTATCTGAATACCTCACCCGAGTTTGCGATGAAGCGCTTGCTGGCCAGTCACGGCCAGGCGATATACCAGGTCTGCAAATCTTTCCGCGCAGACGAACTTGGGCCCGTACATAATCCTGAGTTCACCCTGCTCGAATGGTACCGGCCGGGTTTCGACATGTTTCAGCTGATGCAGGAACTCGGCGAGCTGGTGTCGGCACTGATGCAGGCGCAAGCAAGGGGCCCTGTAGAGATTGTCTCACTGAGCTATGCCGAGGCGTTTGAACAGGCCACGGGACACAATCCGCATGCCATATCGGCACAAGAGTGGCGTCACTTTGCGCTGGAACGGGGTATCGAACAGCCGGTTGGCCTCGAAGATGACGTCGATGAATGGCTAGACTGGCTGCTGACGCAGTGCGTGCTGCCGGCCCTCGACTCCGAATGTTTCACATATATATATGACTACCCCGCATCACAGAGCGCGCTGGCCAAATGCCGCATCGATGAGGCCGGACAAACGGTAGCGTGCCGTTTCGAACTGTTTTATGGCGGACTGGAGCTGGCCAATGGCTTTGATGAGCTGCAGGACAGTGAAGAACAACGCCGCCGCTTTACCAGGGAAAATCAGGCCAGGCAGGCGAAAGGCTTGCAATCCATTGATATTGATGAATATTTTTTGTCCGCCTTGGAGCACGGGCTGCCTCAGTGCAGTGGTGTCGCGGTTGGACTGGACCGTTTGCTGATGCTGCTGAGCGTGTCAGCTGCAATCGAAGATGTGCTCGCGTTCCCGTTTTCTCGAAGCTGAAGCCGGGCTTAGCCAGACTGAAGTGAAACTTAAAAAAATAGGATTCATTTTCATTTCTCGCCTATGTGATTGTTCTAATTGAGGAGCGGTACTTGAAATTAAAGCCAAATGCAGGCATCCTGAATGATGGGTAGACGCAATTTAGATGTATGCTGTTAGAATGCATACATATTTCCTCATGCCCTACTTGTATTCGACGCAATGAACATGAAGGGTGGCTTTTAGTATGTCAATCACTCGCACTTTATTCAGATTATTTCTTTTTCTTACCGGTTTCATTTCCATAACCGCCCAGGCCGACAATATCATTACGGTGGGTGTTGCGCCGCACGGCGGTTATGTCATTCTCGGCGGCACGGTTATACCGCTGAAAGAAGTCACACTCACGGCACAGATACCCGGCGTTGTCCTGTCAATTGCCGGTGAAGAAGGTGACACCTTTAACGCAGGTACGGTGCTCGTTGCAATCGATGATGCTGAATTACAGGCCAGAAAGCGAGCAGCCGAAGCCCAGCTGAACGCTGCCTATACCGGCATGCAGAATGCGCAGGTACAGTACACGCGAGAATTATGGAACCCGCGCGTGTACAACCCGCGGCCGATGTCCGGCATGGCGTTTCCTGCGATGTTCGATGACGTGTTTGGCGGCAGTAGCGGCTGGGGCAGTGGCGACAAGGGCATCGAGCGCCACGCCGACCTGGTGACCCAGGGAACCCAGGTACAGCAGGCGCGTGCGGCTATCCAGCAGGCGGAGTGCGGTCTGCGCGAAATTAATGCCAAGATTCGTGATGCCAAATCGACTGCTCCGTTTGATGGGGTGATCACCGACAAGCTGGTTGAGGTTGGTGATACCGTCCAGCCTGGCATGCCCTTGCTGAAGTTTTCCTATTCAAAGTTTTTGCGCATCAAGGCCGAAGTGCCCGCTCGCCTGGTGCCTGGTCTGAGCAAGGACATGGTGGTGCCGGCACGGCTTGATGTGAATAATACGCGTGTTAACGCACGCGTTGCCCAGATTGCACCCAAGGCGGATGCGCAGCAGCACACCATCACCGTGAAATTCGATCTGCCAGAAGGTGTACCCGGCGGACCCGGCATGTATGCCGAAGTCATGGTCCCCGATGTCAATTCTCCAACACGGGCGTTGCCGGTCGTACCCAAGTCAGCTATCTCCAAGCGCGGCAGTTTACCGTCGGTAAAAGTGGTGGATGAAGACGGCATTCCAAAATTACGTTTGATCCGCACCGGCATCGAGCTGGACGCGAATCATGTCATTGTGCTTTCAGGTTTGCAGCCGGGTGAACGTGTCTTAACGCAGGTGGATAGCAGCGATAGCGATTCACCGGAAAGCTGGGAAAAGCCTAGATAAGTACCTCGACAGTTGATTGCAATACGACCTGGGTCGTGATGCAAGGGTGGTAGTCACTGCGCTAACAGTGAACTGCGAAAACCAACAAGAGTTATAGACAATGGCAGAACAAGAGGATAACGACAAAGATAAAACACAGGCATCGTCGCAGGATACTGATGACCTGGCCTGCGAAACACCGGAACATGCCAAAGTTGGCGAGCACGACCTCGGTATAGCAGGCAATATCGCCAAGACCTTTATCAACACGCCGGTCACCCCGATGCTGTTGATAGCATCTCTGTTGATCGGCGTGATGGGTCTGATGTTTACACCACGCCAGGAAGACCCGCAGATCGAAGTCCCGCTGATTGACCTGTACATATCCTACCCTGGCGCCTCTGTTTACCAGGTCGAATCACTGGTCACCGACCCGATGGAAAGACTGCTGTCCGAGATTCCCGGTGTGCGCCATGTCTACTCCGGCACCGAACGCGGCAAGGCGATGGTGGCGGTACGGTTTTATGTCGGTGAGGATCTGGGCGAATCCATTGTAAAAGTCCACGAGAAGATCCGTTCGAATCGGGACAAGATCCCACCGGACGTGATGATGCCGTTGATCAAGCCCATCGCGATCGACGATGTGCCCACGGTCAGTATCACCCTGTGGTCGAAGGAGCTCGATGACAGCACCCTGCGCATACTCGGCAATGACATATTGCAGGAGCTGGGGCAGATAAAGAATACCGGCAAGGGTTACGTGGTCGGCGGCCGCGCTGATCAGATACGCATCGAAGTCTTGCCCGAACGCCTCGCCGGTTACGGCATCAGCCTGCAGCAGGTTGCAGAAACCGTACGTGCCGCCAATGCAGAAAGCAATGTCGGTGCGGTTGAGTCAGGCAGTACCGCATTCACGGTTTACTCCGGCGCTTTCCTCAAGACCGCACAGGCGATCGATCGGCTGGTTGTCGGAACGGCCCGTGGCGCACCGGTCTATATGCGTGACATTGCACGCGTATCACACGGTCCGGAAGACGCAAGCCAGGTGTCCTATTTCTATTCGGGTCCTTCATACCTGGGTGAACATCACGCCAATGGCGACCCGGCGGTTACCGTCACCATCGCCAAGAAAAAAGGCAGCAACGGCGTTGTGGTATCGAAACACATACTTGCCAAGGTGGAGGAGCTCAAAGGCACCCTGATACCGGACAATGTTCATGTCGAAGTCACGCGTGACTACGGCAAGACGGCCAATGACAAGGTCAACGAATTGCTGGGCGCGATGTTCGAAGCTTGCGTGATCGTGTCCTTCCTCTGTCTCGTCGGTCTGGGCGCACGCGCGGCCTTCGTGGTCATTACCGTTATCCCGATCGTTATCCTGCTGACCATCTGGTGGGCGATGATGGTCGAATACACCATCGACCGTGTCAGCCTGTTCGCGCTGATCTTCTCCATCGGTATCCTGGTCGATGATGCCACCGTGGTGGTGGAGAATATATTCCGACATTGGCTGATGAAGGGTAAAACCACGATTGCCGACGCCGTCGATGCGGTGCGTGAAGTGGGTAACCCGACCATTCTCGCGACCTTTACCATTATTGCCGCGCTGCTGCCGATGGGCTGGGTCAGCGGCCTGATGGGTCCCTACATGCGGCCTATCCCGGTGCTGGGTTCATCGGCGATGTTCTTTTCGCTGCTGGCAGCGTTTGTGTTCACACCCTGGTTTGCACTCAAGGTGCGGCCAAAACTGTCGGCGCTGGAAGCCGCCGAGAAGCGCGAGAAACGCACTCACCAGATCATCGGCAAGTTCTACCGCCCGATCATCATGCCGCTGGTTAAGAACCGTGGTCTGGGCATACTGTTTCTGATCAGCATCATTGCAGTGACCGCGGCCACCTGCCTGTTGTTCTACCCGACCCAGTGGGTGCCGGTGAAGATGCTGCCGTTCGATAACAAGCCGGAGTTCAGCGTCATTATCAATATGCCGGAAGGTACCTCGTTGCCGGTGACGGCAAACCTTGCGCACGAACTGGCGGACGGTGTCAGGTCAATTCCGGAAGTGAAGGCGGTACAGTCGTATGCCGGTACCGCGCAGCCGTTCAACTTTAACGGCATGGTGCGCCATTACTTCATGCGCAGCAAGCCCTGGGAAGGTGATCTGCTGGTGCTGCTGAAAGACAAGCAGGAACGTGAACGTGGTAGCCATGCAATTGCGGTGGAAGCGCGCGCGCTGTTAAAACCGATCGCGGACCGCTACGAGGGTGCGCGTATCGCCGTGGTGGAAATGCCGCCGGGCCCGCCAGTGCTGCAAACCGTGGTGACGGAAATCCACGGCCCCGATGAGCATACCCGCCGTGAAGTCGCGCGCAAGATGACCGAGTTCTTCGAGAAGGCCGAAGGCGTGGTCGATGTCGACAATTACCTTGCCGAACCCCATCAATACTGGCGTTTCGATGTCAATACCGACAAGGCTGCGCGCCGCGGTATTACCGTCGCAACAATCAACAATACCCTGGCCATGGCCATGGGAGGCCACAAGCTGGGTGATGTCAAGCTGGCGTCCGTGATTGAACCAACCTACATCGTGATCCAGGTGCCGCTGGCGACACGCTCACAGGTTAACCAGCTCAGTAACCTGCCGGTGATGAGTACGATGGGCACAACGGTGCCGTTGAGTGAACTGGGTGAATTCAAGCTGGTCGAGGAAGATCCGATCATCTATCACAAGGACCTGCGTTCGATCGAGTACGTGGTTGGCGAGATGGAAGGCCGCCTCGGTGCGCCGATCTACGGCATGTTCAACGTCGAGGCGTTCACCGATGAGTACATCACCCCGGATGGCGTCATCATGGACGGCATGCCGTTCAACCTGATCGGCCCGCCGAGTAATGATGACCAGTCCGGCTTCGAATGGACCGGTGAATGGGTCGTCACCTTCGAAACCTTCCGCGACATGGGCATCGCCTTCATGGCGGCACTGGTGCTGATCTATGGCCTGATCGTGTGGGAGTTCCGTGATTTTGCCATCGGCGGCCTGATCATGTCGCCGATCCCATGCACCATGATCGGTATCGTGCCCGGACACTGGATCATGGGCGCTGAATTCACTGCGACCTCGATGATCGGCATGATCGCGCTCGGTGGTATTATCGTGCGCCAGTCCATTTTGATCGTCGAGTTCGTTAAGATCGAGGTGGCCAAGGGACGCCCGGTGCGCGAAGCAGCGGTGGCCGGTGCCGAGATCCGTATGCGGCCAATCATGATTACCTCGCTGACACTGATGGCGGGTGCCTATGCCATTATCTTCGACCCGATTTTCCAGGGTATGGCCGTGAGCCTGCTGTTTGGCGCCGGTGTTGCTACGTTGATGGCGGTGCTGATTATCCCGCTGGGTTGTATTAGCCTGCGCAAGCGCTTCTACCTGGAGATGACGGAAGATTCCTGCGAATTGCAGTTGAGCCCACTTTACGAACAAATCGAAGGTGAGACAGTTGCGGCTGCTGAAGCATCCGCCAGCGACGTGTACAAAACACCGTTGTGGATGAAAATCTACAGCGGCATCATCGGGCTGTTCAGCTGGATCTTCCTGATTCTGCGCTCGATATTCATCATGCTGAAGATGGCTGTTGGCGCCATACTCGGCAAGTTTGGCGGTTCATCGGAACCGCCATCACCGCCGCCGGCTCCGGCGCCCGTCACACCACCGCCACCGCCAGCTGACAGCGGTTCTGCCTCGAGTGATACCTCGGCCAAGAGAAACACCAGTCCGGCAACAGGCACAACTACGAACAAGACGGCTGTGAAAAAGGCCAGTGCGAAGAAGGAGGCCACGGCAAAAGCACCTGTTAAAAAATCAGCACCCAAGAAGACCGTGGCCCGCAAGGTAGCACCGAAGAAGAAAATAGCCGCCAAGAAAGAGGCGGGCAGTGGCACATCATCCACGGGCGGGCAGGCGAGCTCCAGCAAGAAAGCCGCACCGGTGAAGAAGGCGCCGTCGAAGAAGACCTCACCTCGCGGCAGGCGCGGTATTCGTCTTAAAGTGGATGACTCGGATAAGGAGTAAGTTGATGTAC
>JAASSE010000179.1 GCA_021768055.1 Gammaproteobacteria bacterium
CCAATAATTCGTGAGGATTGACTGCCGGGTTTACCAGTACAGCCTTACAGTTATATTTTTCGGCCAGCCAGGTTGCATAAAATCCACCGAGTGAACTACCTATCAATGCCAGTCCATAATCGCGCGTGATTTCATCACATGCCTGTTGCAACTGTTCGATGGCATCTGCGGGAGCCGGTTTGATTTCAGGAATCGCAACAAGGTGGCCAATACCCAGTTGCTTCATATGTTGCTGCAACAGTCTTGCCTTGTAAGATTCGGGCGAGCTGTTAAATCCGTGGAGATACAGGATCTTGTTCATTAGCATATAAAAAACCCCTGTAAAACAATGCCTTACAGGGGCTTCTTAACCAGAAATATTCTGGTAAATCTACTTGTTTATTAACTTATTTGGCTGCCATGTCCTTGAGTGCTTTCAATGGCAGCACCTTGACAACCTTGCGTGCAGGCTTGGCCTTGATGTCCATGAACTCACCCGGACGGAACGGGTTGGGAACATTCTTGCGTGCCTTGGTAGCAGGTTTCTTGTTGATTTTAACTTTCAACAGACCCGGCAGTGTGAATGCACCAGCGCCTCTGTTTTTAACATGGCCTTCTATTACGCCGGCAAGTGATTCAAACACGTTAGCAACATCTTTTCTTGCAAGACCTGTGTCTTCAGCAATGTGCGCATACAATTGTGACTTGGTGTAACCGGTGCTGATTGCCTTGACTGCTTTCTTGGGAGCTGCTTTCTTGGTAACTCTTCTTTTTGCAACTTTCTTCTTGGCCACTCTCTTTTTAGCGGCTTTTTTTCTAACTGGTGTCATCTTATTTAAACCCTTTGGTGTTTGGTGAAAAATTCAGTGCGCTTTTTTTATACCTTTATGTGCACAATGTAAATACTAAATTTCAAAAAAACGCATTTTTTCCCGAAAAAAACAGGATTATTTTGCTTATGGTAATAATAATTATTGCTTGACAAGTATCGCGACACTGTGAACGGCAATGCCTTCCTCGCGTCCTATGTAACCGAGTTTCTCGGTAGTTGTTGCTTTAATATTGATTTGATTGACTCTGGATTCGAGGATACCTGCAAGTTTTTCTTCCATAGCCGGGATGTGAGCTGACAGTTTTGGTGCCTGGGCAATGATCGTGATATCGATGTTGCCCAGTTTGTAACCAGCTTCCTTGACCATACTGTAAACTTTTTCCAGCAAAATGCGGCTGTCAATTCCTTTATAGGCTGGGTCGGTATCAGGGAAATGCCGTCCGATATCACCCGCTGCTATTGCGCCAAGCAATGCATCACAGGCTGAATGAATCAGCACATCACCATCCGAGTGGGCTTCAAAACCCTGTGTATAAGGGATTTTTACACCGCCCAGGATAATACAGTCGCCGCTTTTAAAGCGGTGAACGTCGAAACCATGACCAATCCTGATGCTGCTGTTATCACTCGTGTTCATTATGTTCCTGCGTTCAGGTTTAAATACATTTCCGCGAGACCCAGATCACCCGGACGAGTTATTTTGATATTGCTATCCGCGCCTTGCACCAGTTTAGGGCAAAAACCGGCGTGTTCCATTGCCGATGATTCATCCGTTACCAGGTAGCCGTCATCGATCGCCTTGTGTAATGCTTCCTTCAGTTTTTCACTGGCAAATAGCTGGGGTGTGAGTGCATGCCAGAGACCCTCGCGCTCAACCGTTTCCTGTATGCATTGATCATTACCCTGCCGTTTCATGGTGTCGCGCACAGGCACTGCGAGTATGCCACCGGCTTCGCTGCCGGCTGCCTGATCAATTAAATTTTCAATGTCCTCGATCGCGACACAAGGCCTCACAGCATCATGCACCAGTGCCCAGGCTGTTGCATGGTTATAGTCAGCAGTTTTCGACAATACATCCAGTGCATTAATAACACTGTGACAACGCTCCTCGCCACCAGGCGCAAGCAGAACGGGTTTATCCGATGAAAGCTGTACCTCTGTCCAGTAGCTGTCGTCCTGCTGCACTGCAACGACAGCGCCGATGACCTGTTCGACAGCAAGCAGACGGTTAAGCGTGTGCTCAATCACCGGACGCCCGCATAATTCGAGGTATTGCTTGGGTGTTGCGGACTGCATGCGCTTACCGAGACCCGCTGCAGGAACCACGGCCCATATGTCGACTTTTTTCATCAGGCTATCTTCCCAGGTTTACCTTGCAGGGAATGTTTCCCCGCTGCCCGTTTCATGTTCATCGTCGATGACCTGGTAATAGATTTCATCCTGCTTGATCATGCCCATTTCACTGCGGGCACGTTCTTCGATTGCCTCAATACCTTTTTTCAGGTCCTGCACTTCTGCGTCCAGTGCCTTGTTGCGTTCCTGGAGCCGGTTGACTTCGGTTTGCACGGTTTCAATCTCGTTTTCCAGTTCGACTACTTCAGGAATACCTCCGTCACCCAGCCATAGCTTGTATTGCAGCCAGATTAACAATACAAACAGAATTAAGACGACCAGTTTCAAATTATTTTAGATGTTTGAACGCACTGGCACCGGCGTAAACAGCGTCATCACCCAGTGCTTCCTCGATCCTCAGCAACTGGTTGTACTTGGCAATGCGGTCAGAGCGTGATAATGAACCGGTCTTGATCTGTCCTGCTTTCGTGGCTACCGACAAATCCGCTATGGTACTGTCTTCAGTCTCACCGGAACGGTGAGAAATAATCGTGGTGTAGTCAGATATGTGGGCCATGTGGATCGCATCCAGAGTTTCTGTCAGCGTGCCTATTTGATTGAGCTTGATCAAAATAGAGTTGGCAATGCCTTTTTCAATGCCCTCCTTGAATATCGAGGTATTGGTTACAAACAGGTCATCGCCGACCAGCTGCAGTTTGTTGCCCAGCTGTTCGGTATGAATGGCCCAGCCATCCCAGTCATTTTCTGCCATACCGTCTTCGATAGTTATGATCGGGTATTTATCACACCAGTCTGACAGGTAGTCTGTAAACTCGGATGAATTGAATGCCTTGCCTTCTGATGACAGGGTATAGATACCGTCCTTGTAAAATTCGGAAGCAGCGACATCAAGGCCGAGGTATATATCCTTGCCGGCTTCATAACCGGCTGTACCGATAGCTTCGAGGATGACTTCTATCGCCTCTTCATTGGAAGAAAGGTCCGGCGCGAACCCGCCTTCATCACCAACGGCCGTGTTCATGCCCCTGGCGTGCAGCACGGATTTCAGTGTATGGAAAACTTCAGCGCCGTAACGTAACGCTTCCTTGAAGCTCGGCGCGCCCACCGGAAGAATCATGAACTCCTGCAGGTCTACACTGTTGTCAGCATGCTCGCCACCGTTAATGATATTCATCATCGGCACCGGCATTGTGTATTCACCATTACCCAGGTTGACGTATAGCGGCTGCTTGTTTTCCTGAGCGGCTGCATGGGCATTGGCCAGTGATACCGCCAGCAGTGCATTGGCGCCGAGACGTTCCTTGGTATCTGTACCGTCCAGCTCGATCATTTTTCTGTCAATGGAATTCTGGCTCTGTGCATCCATGCCCATCAATGTGTCGCGTATTTCAGTATTGACGTTATTGACTGCCCTGGTAACACCTTTGCCCATGTACCGGCTTTTATCGCCGTCACGCAGCTCCAGTGCTTCCCTTTCACCGGTTGAGGCACCGGAAGGTACCGCCGCGCGACCGATGGCACCGCTGGTAAGCGTTATTTCGGCTTCTACAGTGGGATTACCGCGTGAATCCAGTATTTCACGCGCATGAATATCGACAATGTTTGACATGCTTGTTCCTTAGAATGATGGTACAGGATTGCCAGGATGCATTCCTGGGAGCTCGCTTTAAAGTTTTAGTTCTTCGAATGGCGTGGATTTTACTATGTTATCCAGGGCTATGAGTGTTTCCAGCAAGGATTCCATGCGACCCAGCGGCCAGGCATTAGGGCCGTCGCTGAGCGCCTGTTCGGGATCCGGATGTGTTTC
>JAASSE010000180.1 GCA_021768055.1 Gammaproteobacteria bacterium
ACAGAGATAAATACGACCTGCATATCATCAGGTACATCTCCGGTTTCGTCTTCCAGTTGGCCATGGACCGCGTTCAATACATGGAGCGTCGTCGGGCAGATGTCAGGACAGGAGGTATAACCGAAAAAAACAAAAGTCCATTTGCCTTCCAGTCTTTTTTCATCGAAAACATCACCGTTATGGTCCGTCAGATTGAAAGGCTGTAACTGCCTGAAGTCCGGTCGTAATACGCCTTCAAGTTCCGCAGGAGGAGGCGGCGGCTTCACCAACAGATAGGTGGTAAGCATGACAAGCAAAAAAAGCACGAACAGGACCAGTGTGCCGATCGGGATTTTTTTGCTTGTGAATTTCATCGTGGGTGTTTGAACAAGCCTGTCTTCATTGCGTAACAATGTGGTTGTACTTGATGATATGTTCGTTGATGATGCCCGGCTTGATCAATTCCAGGTACCCGTCGCCCAGCTTGATGGTACAGGGTGCTAGCGAACCACACTCGTAGACAATACGGTCTTCCAGGTATCCGAATTTTTCAACATGAACTGTGGCCAGTTCTTTCAGTACTCCAAATTTGCCTCTCAGGTAAGAGCTGGTTGTGGTCTTCTTTTTTGCCTGTTCGAGGACTTTGGTTATCGTGGCGGGTTCTACCGTGGAAGCATACGGGTAGGGGATATACAGGGTTGCAATCCACTGGCCTTCGAACAGTTTTATATAGATATTGTTAGTGGTGGCCCTGGAGGGGCTGTCAGTATTGCCAACACTGGAGAAGTGCCCGGCAAGAATGTCCATTGTGCTCGCTTGCTGTTGCGAAAATGCTGCACCAGGATAAACAGCAATAGTCATCAGTAAGGTTAACAGGGCACTTTTGAAGATAACTTTATTCATTATATATAGTGTCTGAAGAATCATGAGACCGTCGTGTGGCTGCGCAGCTGGTGACTGACAAACAGGGATGCGGTAAGCAAGATGATAGCGCCACCCTGGTGTGCGGCTGCTAGGGCAACCGGAACAGCCAGCAGCAAAGTGGAAATACCAAGCGTCAGTTGCAGTGCCAGCGTTGCCAGTAACAAATGCAGGCCGGTACGGATGCGGGATTCGTGCTGTGATTTTACGGCTATCCACCAGAATGCTGGAATAATCAGGAATAACAACGTTGCCAGTACCCTGTGATCAAACTGTACCGTCACGATGTTCTCGAAAAAATTCCGCCATACCGGCGAGAGCTCAAACAGGCCCACGGGTATCAGTCGTCCATCCATTAAAGGAAATGTATTGAATGCAAACCCTGCGCGTGTACCCGCAACAAAACCACCACTCAGGGCAGTAATGAATATGATGCCTGTAATGATTAATGACAAACGCCCGAGTTTTTGGTTTGTGCTCCTGGCTGTGTCATCAACATTCGGGAATAGCAGGTCAAGCGCAACCCAGAACATGTAGGCATAAATCACGATGGCCAGCCCCAGGTGCGCAGTCAGGCGGTACTGACTGACGTGAGGGTTGTCTACCAGTCCGCTTTTCACCATGTACCAACCCATCAGGCCCTGCAGACCACCGAGAACAAATAGGGTAATCAGTTTGGGTGTCAGCGACCGATGTATTTTTCGTTTAACAAGAAAAAACAGGAAAGGCAGCAGGAAAATGATGCCAATCGAACGACCCAGTACCCGGTGAGCATATTCAAACCAGAAAATGGATTTGAATTCACCCAGCGTCATCGCAAAATTCTTTATTTTGTACTCGGGGAATTGCTGATACAGCAGAAATGTTTCTTCCCACTCGGCCTGGCTAAGCGGCGGCAGAATACCCATGATCGGTTCCCATTGCACCATGGAAAGACCAGAGCCGGTGAGCCGGGTAACACCGCCGAGAATGATCATCGCAAAGATGGTTGCGCAGCATACCAGCAGCCAGATAGCGATCTGTTTCTGGTCAGCTGTATCAGTAGTAATTGTGTTGGGGCTTAACAATTGTAGTACCTGTGCAGGTCAGGGGGTGTGAATTTTAATCGGTGCACGTTGATCTTACAAACAAACAATGGAAAAAGTTCACCGCAAAGAAACAAGGGTTTTTTGTGTATTTTGGTTTTGTTTACGCCTTTGCGAAAAAATATCAGATGCTATCAGCCTGTCTTGCGCAACAAGGCATTTTTCGCATTGCGAATCAAGGTCTGCATCGTTGAATCATCGACGCGATCGTGTGACATCAGGTTGGCAAGATTATGTAAACGGGAATCATGCGTTTTGAAGTGTAGCTGGAACCAGTCATTTAATTTTTGCTTGAATTTCTGGCTATCCAGTTCGGTTGCAGATTCAAAATCATCGGTAATATCACGGATATCATCCAGCAAGCGCTCATGATCGGCTTTATGTTCTTCATATTGATCATAACCGTGCTTTTCCATCATCTGCTCTTCCAGCGCAAAATGGGCCGAAATACTGCCATAGATATCGCCAAGGAGGTCAATCACGGTTTCTTTATCAGCCTCGTCATCGATTAATGCGTAGACTGCATTGACCTGTTCAATGAGTTGTTCGTGCTCGTAATCAACACCGGGGATTCCGGTACAGAATTCTTCTCGCCAGGTAATTAATGCCATCGACAGGTTCTCGCATAAAGTTGTTCGTGGCCTGACCGGTCCCAGACAGCATTACACTTATTGTGAACAGGGACAGGTATGAACCACGTCTTCATAGATATCTGCATATTTTAATCTTTTTAATGATTGTTCGCCCACGGTTTTCGATGGCAGACGCGTAATCGGTATTTGCAGATCTGTCATCAGGCGACTTGAGCCTGTGAGTGACGCATCGATGTGCCTCCCTTGCGATACCAGTGCAAATCATTCTCAATAAGATCAGGCGTTTATATTACATTGGCTATGTGAGGGAGTACCTTGATTTGTGACAAATCGTCAGGCTTAGAACACGATGAATTTGATCTAGATATCGGACGTTTGACATAGATCAAGGACTTTCAGTGCCGGCTTAAATATTCTGCTTTACTGAAAGTTTTATCTGTGCACCTGGTTTGGCACTCCTCGTGAAACCGGCTTCAGGCGGGGAGTTTGGAGAGATAGCTGCAGCCAGTGCCTACCAATTTATAACAATACCAAGGAGGCATTCAAATGCCCGAAGAAGAAAACGTGCCAAAACCTGAGCATATCCCTTTCTTCCAGCGATTGCTCGAAAATACATTCCTGTTGCTGTTCATAGGTGTCGCCATGCCCACTGTCTTCTACATCCTGTGGGGTGTCATGGAAATCGCCACCATACCTGTCGCTCCATAGACAAGGAGAATATCAATGACTTCATATTTACCCCCTTCAGAGCGTATCTGGTGGAAGGTGCCTGTTGGCAAACAGGAAATCATCTGGATAGGCATTGCACTGGTATGGTGCCTGATCATGTTTTTCATGATGCCTTACTGGCATTTGTACGGTAAACAGAACCTCTCCAACGAAGCGTATCAGACCACGCCGGCAAAATTTCAGGCTCGCGTTGATGAAATGGTCGCGAAATACCAGGTTGGTGAAGAGGCGGGCATTCCGATTGTTCGCCCACCTGCTGGTAGTGACGTTTACATGCTGGGCAGACTGTGGGCCTGGTACCCGATTTTAGAACTGGAAAAGGACAAGTCTTATCGCTTGCATCTTTCATCGATGGATTGGCAGCACGGATTTTCATTACAGCCGGTAAACATAAACCTGCAAATCGTTCCCGGTTACGAGATGGTGTTAACGGTAACACCTGATCAGGCTGGTGACTACGCGGTTGTTTGTAATGAATATTGCGGCATTGGCCACCATTCAATGCTTGGCAAAATCTACGTGAAGGAGAATTAAAATGTCACAATTTAGAGTTTGCCCGGATTCGGGTTTCTATTTTGACAAGTCTGCTGAAAGTCTGATTAAGGTAAATGCTGTTGCAGCTGCCGTTTCACTGCTGCTTGCCGGCATCATGGCACT
>JAASSE010000023.1 GCA_021768055.1 Gammaproteobacteria bacterium
AAGGGCAGGGTGATAAATGCCTTTATTTTCATAGTTAGCTCCCGGTGTATGCTGAATCCTGTTTCATTAGTGACTACCGTGATCAGCGGCGGAACAGTCTTGTAAACATCTTTTTGATTTTGCTCGAAACAAGTTCAACCCATGTAACTTTATATAATTTTCTGTCCTGCCAGGATATTTCGTCCATCCTGCTGTAGTACTTGTGCTTGATCCATGCATTGTAATCAAACTGTTTTGCCAGGTTAAAGTGGTAGTTATTCAGGGGGTGGTTGCCTTCTTCTTTTCTTATAACGGCGGCCCCGAAATCAAGTATACAGGGGCTGTCGTCAGTTCTCACTAGCAAATTTTCCTTGCGCTTCAGGTCCATATGGGCAACATTCAGCTTGTGCATTGTTTTTATATAGTCGAGTAGCTTTGTGTTGAATTCGTTCTCGTCCAGTGGTCGTTTGTAGCGTATGGTCCTACCTTCAATAAACTCGAGAACCAGGTACTGATTGTCAACAAGACCATAACAGGTGGGCGCTCCCGTAAAGCCTTCAAGTTTCCTGTACACATCGTTTTCGTGCCTTAACATCCGTGTATGAAAGTAACGTACAAGGCCTCTGCCATGAGGCACCTTGATGACATATTTCTGACCATCCTGGTCATACAATAGTGTCTTGCCCTGGTAGCCTGTGGCCAGGATATTTGTCTGCGTGGATAGACTGTCTTCAATCCACTGCTTCAATGCAGTTTCATCAAGATCGGTTTGCATGACAGGAATATTAGATTTTTGTGTACAGCATGTACATGCACCAGACCAGGTACAATACGATGACTGGTTCAAGGTTCTGGAACAGGCTTTGTTTAAACGACCAGGCACTGCTGGCCGAACCGGATTTGCCGGAGAAAGATGGTATCAAGGCATGAATATCCTTACTCCAGTTCTCCCATTCTTCGCCGAAGAATTTATGTAACTTCTGGTCTTCGTATGAAATAGCCGGCGGATAATAAAAATAGATAAGAAACGCCATTAACAGGTACGCCCACCACAGGTTGGCTGCGATTGAAAAGCCGAGCAGCAGCAGGATGTTGCCAACGTACAATGGATGCCTGACATACGCGTAAGGCCCGTCAGTTGCCAGCACCTTGTTTTTCTTCACGTGGCCAGATGCCCATAATCGGATCAATGTTCCGAGTAATGCAATTATTCCACCGGCTATGAGCAATTCTCTGGTTGGCTGGCCGGCCAGGCTGACCAGTAGTACGAACAATACAGCGAACCACTGTCTGGAAGCTTCATGATAGCGAAGCGGGCGGATGAATTTATTGAGGCCGTGGGCCTCCGGCATTGAGTCGGTGCGTCCCATGTTTCTTTAATTATAGGTATTTGCGGGTGCCGGGATTATACCATTTCATCCAGCGATACTGCGCGCAGTTGTTCAGCGGCATCCTCGGGGCTGATGGTGCTGACAAACAGGCCCGAGCCGAGTTCGAAACCTGTCGGAATGCTGGTGCGCGGACAGATTTCTAGATGCCAGTGATAACTGGGCGAGCAGTCGGCACAGGCTTCACCGTGCGGCTGCGAGTGCAGGAAGAAATTGTACTGCGCCCCGCCGATGACTTCATCTAGCCGTTTCATGGTGCGCTTTAAAACATTGGCAAAATCTTCCATATCAGCATCAGAACTGTTTATGAAATCACTCTGGTGCTGCAGGGGAAGTATGTGGACTTCCCATTCATAGCGGCTTGCGAAAGGCTTGATCGCAATAAATTTCTCACCGCGCTCTACCACGTACTGGCCGACATCAATGCGGCGGCGTATTTCACCTGAATCGCGGTCGTAAATCGTTGCCTCAAAGGTCAGCGCTTCGTCAATCATCGCGCAAAAGATGCATTGATGATGCTTCTGGTAGTAGTTCCTGCTGTGCAGTATTTCATTAAACACGTTTTCCGGCACGACCGGCATGGCGATGATCTGGCTGTGCGTGTGCTTGATGCTAGCGCCGGCTGCTGGTCCGAAATTTTTGAATACCAGCACATAGCGGATACGTTCATCAGAATCATAGAGCTGCTTCATACGCCCACGGTAAGTCTGGAACAGGGTTTTAATATGTTCGGGCGACATATCATGAATGAAAATGCCGTGGTTATTATGGTCGATGATGACCTCGTGCCGGCCATAGCCTTCGATGGCCTGCTGCAGGCCGAAGTTGATACCGGAATCAATTCGATCATCACCCAGTACCGGGTAAAGATTTTCTACAATACGTATTTCCCAGTTGGTTTCATCGGGAACGGCAAGAATGGTCGGCGGTGTTTTGTCTTCGTTGCCCGTGCAGAAAGGGCATTGAGCTACGTGCGCATCGGATCTGGATTCCACCCGCTCTTCGGCATCGCGTGGCCGCATACCGCGTGCCGTTGCTACCAGTACGGATTCGCTGGGGACAATAGGATTGATGCGAATCTCGCGGACGGTTTCTTCATTGTCTGACACAATCGTACTCCTGCAAACCTGTACTGGCGCTGATTTTACAGCAATGACTGCTGCCCTTCAGACTCCATAATGGGTATACGACAAATGACCTATGACAAACGACTAACGACAGGCAAAGACACACAATATTGGTCGTAAACATGCACAATAACCTGCTAGTATGTAGGCATGTATAGCAAGAAACACTACGGCTACGAAGATGTCGAACCACGTGGATTCGTGAGTTTGATGGATTTATATGAAAACAACTATCTTCGTTTTAAAAAGCTGGTACCGGATGTGCATGCATTGCAGCAACATGCGTATTCACGCATCAAAGGCTGCATGGGCCTGCACCTGTCCGTAATTGAACGCTCGCGCTATACCACGACTTTACGCATGACGTATCACTTTACCGAGGGCGCTAATCTATATACCGAGCCTGATTTAAAGGTACGGGTTTATCATGACGCCTGCCTTGTTGAAGTCATCGCCGGACACCTGAAACACGGTCGACAAAGGCTCGATCATCTCCCGGCCGATGCCAAATTATACAAATGGCGCCTGAACCGGTTTCTGTACAAATGGCTGGGATTCTGTCTGCACCAGGGGCATACATTCGGCCTGGAATCAGCAGTCGATACGAACCAAACTTCAGCTTCCAGCGCCACTGCCTGAAAACTTTTCCCTATTCCTTATTAATACACGCTGAAAGCGCATATAAATGTGCAGCCAGCGGGTATTACATGGTAGAATTCGTCGTTTTATGACAGGCGCGCAAGCGCATATAAAACGAACGGAAACAATCGGCTAAATGGCTGAATTCGCTAAAGAAATCTCCCCGGTCAATCTCGAAGACGAAATGCGTCAGTCCTACCTGGACTACGCAATGAGCGTTATTGTCGGGCGGGCACTTCCTGACGTGCGTGACGGCCTGAAACCAGTACACCGGCGCGTACTTTATGCGATGAATGTGCTCGGTAACGACTGGAACAAACCCTATAAAAAATCCGCCCGCGTGGTCGGTGATGTCATCGGTAAATATCACCCTCATGGAGACACCGCTGTGTACGACACCATCGTGCGTATGGCGCAGCCTTTCTCCATGCGCTACATGCTGGTTGATGGGCAAGGCAACTTCGGTTCGGTTGACGGTGACGCGCCTGCGGCAATGCGTTACACCGAAGTGCGCATGGCCAAAATTGCACACGACCTGCTTGCAGACCTCGACAAGGAAACGGTCGATTTTGTCGATAACTACGACGGCTCTGAATCAGAACCCTCGGTATTGCCGACCCGCGTACCTGAACTGCTGGTCAACGGTTCATCCGGGATTGCCGTGGGCATGGCGACCAACATACCGCCGCATAACCTGAATGAAGTGATCAGTGCCACGCTGGCGATGATCGATGATCCCGAGATTACGATTGAAGGCCTGATGGAGTATCTGCCGGGACCAGACCTGCCAACCGCGGCACTGATTAACGGTTCAAAGGGCATTCGTGAAGCCTACCGTACCGGGCGCGGTCGCATGTACATGCGAGCAAGAGCAGAAATCGTTGCCCATGAAAAGACCGGCAGGGAAACCATCATCGTCACCGAAATACCCTACCAGGTAAACAAGGCGCGATTGATCGAGCGTATTGCAGAACTGGTCAAGGAAAAGCGTATCGAGGGCATTTCCGAGCTGCGTGACGAGTCCGACAAGGATGGTATGCGTATTGTCATCGAGCTGCGCCGCGGTGAAGTCGGCGACGTGATTCTGAACAATCTGTTCAAGCAGACAGCAATGCAAAGCGTGTTCGGTATCAACATGGTGGCGCTGGTAGACGGCAAGCCACAGGTACTGAACCTGAAGCGTATTCTTGATGCTTTCATTCGCCATCGCCGTGAAGTCGTAACCCGTCGAACTATATTTGAATTACGCAAGGCCCGTAACCGTGCCCATGTACTGGAAGGTCTTGCAGTTGCACTTGCAAACATCGATGAAGTGATCGAACTGATCAAGAAATCGGCGAATCCTGCCGAAGCCAGGCAACAACTGATTACCAAAACCTGGCAGCCAGGCATGGTGGTCGACATGATCAACCGTGCCGGAGCCGACTCATCCAGACCGGATGATCTCGAACCGCAGTTTGGCATGAAAGATGACGGTTATCACTTATCAGAAATCCAGGCACAGGCGATCCTGGACCTTCGCCTCCACCGGCTCACCGGTCTCGAGCAGGACAAGATTCTTGACGAGTTCAAGGAAATACTCGCCCTGATCAAAGAGCTGCTGGAAATTCTCTCTACACCCGAACGCCTGTTGCAGGTTATCCGTGACGAGCTGGAAGAAATTCGCGAGAAGTACGGTGATGAACGCCGTACTGTAATTATGGAAGATCAACTGGATCTGTCCATGGAAGACCTGATTACAGAAGAAGACGTCGTTGTAACGTTCTCGCATGAAGGTTATGCGAAATGCCAATTGCTGGATGTCTATAATACGCAGCGCCGCGGTGGCCGAGGCAAGGCAGCGACACGGGTCAAGGATGAGGATTTTGTCGACAAGCTGTTTATAGCGAACACGCACGATACGCTGCTGTGTTTTTCGAGCAGCGGCAAGGTGTATTGGCTCAAGGTTTATCAAATTCCGATGGCGAGCCGTGGTTCACGTGGCAAGCCGATCGTGAACCTGCTGCCACTTGAAGACGGCGAACGCATCAACGCGATGCTGCCGGTACGCGAATACGATGAAAATCATTTCGTATTCATGGCGACCAGCTCGGGCACCGTGAAGAAAACCGCGCTGACCAATTTCTCACGCCCACGTGCATCCGGCATCAAGGCCATCGAACTACGCGAAAATGACCGCCTCGTGGATGTCGTTATCACTGACGGCTCGCGCCATATCATGTTGCTGTCAAATGCAGGCAAGGCCATCCGTTTCTCTGAAACCGACGTGCGCGCCATGGGCAGAACGGCAGGGGGCGTGCGCGGCATGCGTCTGGGAACAGACCAGCGCGTGATCAGCATGATCATGGTCGAAGACGAAGGCTCGATTCTGACATCCACCGAACACGGTTTCGGCAAGCGTACCCCTGCTTCCGCGTACCCGGTCAAAGGTCGCGGTGGACAGGGTGTGATTTCCATCCAGACCAACGAACGCAACGGTGACGTGGTCGGTGCCGTACAGGTCGATGACGATGACGAGGTGATGCTGATTACCAACAGTGGCACGCTGGTGCGCATCGCTGTGAATGACATCAGTGAAATGGGGCGCAATACGCAAGGTGTGCGCCTGATACGTTTGACCAATGGCGAACAACTGGTCGAAATCGAAAAAATTGAGTCAATCGGTGACACAGAAGAATAATAAAATCAATTAGATATAAGTTATTTTTAAAGTCAAAAGTGATATTCAGGCGATGACCAGAGCATTCAATTTCAGTGCCGGCCCGGCGATGCTGCCGACCGCAGTGCTCGAACGCGCGCAACAGGAAATACTGGACTGGAACGGCAGCGGTATGTCGGTGATGGAAATGAGTCATCGTGGCAAGGAGTTCATGTCGATTGCGGAAAAGGCCGAATCCGACCTGCGCCTGTTGCTGGCTATTCCTGACAACTACAAGGTGCTGTTTCTGCAGGGCGGTGCCAGCAGCCAGTTTGCCATGGTGCCGATCAATCTGCTCGGTGACAAATCATCTGCGGACTACCTGTTGACCGGACAATGGTCGAAGAAGGCGGTTGCAGAAGGCAAGCGATATTGTGATGTCAACGTGCTCGCTGATACCAGTGACAGCAATTTCACCACGGTGCCAGCGGAACACAGCCTGAAGTTCAGCGATGATGCTGCCTACGTGCACTACACGCCAAACGAGACCATTGTCGGTGTGGAGTTCCCTTATGTACCTGATACCGGTGATGTGCCCCTGATAGCCGACATGTCATCGACGATTCTGTCACGACCGATTGACGTCAGCCGCTTCGGGGTTATTTATGCGGGTGCGCAGAAGAACATTGGCCCCGCCGGTGTTACCGTGGTCATCGTCAGGGATGATCTGATCGGAAATGCCATGCCAAGCATGCCGGTAATGTTCGATTACAAGACACATGCAGACAGTGGTTCCATGTATAACACACCGCCAACCTACAGCTGGTACCTGGCAGGGCTCGTGTTTGACTGGTTATTGCAGAATGGCGGTCTTGAAGCCATGGCCGAGATCAATCGCAACAAGGCGGAAAAACTGTATGCGGCAATCGATGATTCAGCTTTTTATTCAAACCCGGTCGAGGTTAATTGCCGTTCGTGGATGAATGTTCCATTCATTCTTGCTGATGCCGAGCTGGATGCAGTGTTCCTCGAGGAAGCCGGCAAAAACAATCTTAAAACACTCAAGGGCCATCGCTCAGTCGGTGGCATGCGGGCAAGCATCTACAATGCCATGCCCGCGGAAGGCGTTGATCAGCTGATTGACTTCATGGCTGATTTTGAAAAACGTCATGCCTGAGTAAAGTACAAATTCTTACACGGATTCACCGTAGCTATGTATTACATTAAAACGTTTAACAATATTTCTGAAAAAGGGCTCAGGCGTTTACCCGAAAGTGATTACGACGTCAGCCCCGATCATGAAACGCCGGAAGGCATAATACTGCGTTCGTACAATCTGCTCGATTACGACATTCCCGATAGCCTGCTCGCAGTTGGCCGCGCCGGTGCCGGTACAAACAATGTGCCAGTTGATAGAATGAGCAAGCATGGCATACCCGTATTCAACGCTCCAGGCGCAAACGCCAATGCGGTAAAAGAACTGGTTATCGCTGGCATGTTGCTGGCTTGTAGAAACATTTGTCAGGCATGGGACTATGCGGCCAATGTAGAAGGTACCCCCGAAGAGCAAAACAAGGCCGTTGAAAACGGCAAGAAAAAATATGTCGGTTACGAACTGCCGGGCCGCACGCTGGGTGTTGTAGGTCTTGGTGCAATTGGTGTGCAGATTGCCAATGCGGCGGTTGCGCTGGGTATGAAAGTCATCGGCTTTGACCCAACCATTACCGTCAAAAGCGCATGGAAAATGTCTGCGGAAGTGGTGGAGATGCCCAGCATTGATGAACTAGCCAAGCAGGCCGATTTTATTACCTTTCACGTGCCGCTAATGGAAGGGACGCGCAACATGCTGGATGCGAAGCGAATAGCAAGTATGAAAGACGGCGCCGTTGTTCTTAATTTCGCTCGTGACGGCATTGTCGACGATGAAGCTGTGCTGGCAGCGCTAGACAGCGGCAAACTCGGTGCCTATGTCAGTGACTTTCCTTCTCCCGAATTAAAAGGAAACGACAAGGTCATCACCTTGCCACACCTGGGTGCTTCAACAGCTGAAGCTGAAGAGAACTGTGCAATCATGGTAGCGGACCAGATCAAGGATTATCTTGAAAACGGCAATATTCACAACTCGGTCAACTACCCCGAGATCAAGCTGGCACGCATCGGTGATCATCGACTGGCGATCGCCAATGAAAACCGCCCTGACATGGTTGGACAAATTTCACATGTACTGGGGCAGGCAGATGTTAATATCCAGCATATGAGAAATGAATCGCGCAATGAGCTGGCCTACACGTTAATAGATCTGGACAAGCAGATCGATAATGACACGCTGGCCAAGATCAGAGCTATTGATGGTGTATTAAGCGCGCGACAGATCTAGCATGTAACAGACACCGATGACAGACGCCAATGACAAATAAAGGCCCGCTTGATGAAATTCGAAAGCGCATTGATGAAATCGATGCGGCCTTACAGGAAATGGTGTCGGAGCGTGCTGAATGCGCACGCAAGGTCGCAGAAATAAAAACTGCACAGGGCGAT
>JAASSE010000181.1 GCA_021768055.1 Gammaproteobacteria bacterium
CTGAATACATTTTTGGATCCCGCAACAAAATCCACATCGTCAACCTTGAAAAAACCTTGCCTATGTACAGCGATGCTGTCAATGCAATCGGCAAAATCGCTGCAAATCGCGGTACTGTTCTATTCGTAGGCACCAAACGCGCAGCACGTAACACCATACTGGAAGAAGCTGGACGCTGTGGTATGCCATACGTAAACCACCGCTGGCTCGGTGGCATGCTGACCAACTACAAAACCATTCGTCAGTCTATCCAGCGCCTGATGGACCTGGAAGAGATGTCTACCAGTGGTGGTTTTGACAGGCTCACCAAGAAAGAAACTCTTGGCCTGACACGTGAAATGGCCAAGCTGGAAAAAGTCCTGGGTGGCATCAAGAACATGAAAGGCCTGCCAGATGCATTATTTGTTATTGATGTAGGCCATGAAGAGATCGCGGTAAACGAAGCAAACAAGCTTGGCATCCCGGTCTTCGGCATCGTTGATACTAACAACTCGCCTGATGGCGTTGATTATGTTGTGCCAGGTAATGATGACGCTATCAAGGCCATACGTTTGTATTCACAAGGTATTGCAGATGCAGTTATTGAAGGCCGTGCATCAGCAGTCATTCAGGCCGAGGAAGTAGCCGAAGCAGCACCCAAGAAAGAAGCTGCTCCCAAGAAAAAAGTTTCAGTTAAGAAAGCCGTGAAGAAACCGGTGGAAGTAAAAGCTGAAGCTGCTAAAAAAGCAGAAAAAGCTGAGCCGGAAGCAAAAGCTGAAGCACCCGAGAAAACTGAAACAGAAGCTGTAGCAGAAGAGCCAGCCGCGGAAGAAGCGCCTGCTGAGAAAAAAGCTGCAGCACCGAAGAAAAAGGCCGCCAAGAAAAAGGTAGCCAAGAAGAAAGTTGCCAAGAAAAAAGTCGCGAAGAAGAAAGTAGCGAAGAAAAAAGTTGCCAAGAAAGCTGAATAATACAGCTTGTTGCTGTTCAGGTTTCGTGATTTGTTGCTGTGTTTTCAATCGCGTAAGTTATTGAAAATAAGTCTACAAAATGTACCTGCGGAACCTTTACTAATTCAGAGGCTCCTTTAATTTAACGAACAGAATATTCAGAGGTTATAAAGATATGCAGATTACAGCTGCAATGGTTAAGGAACTGCGTGAGCGCACCGGCTCAGGTATGATGGAATGCAAAAAAGCACTGCAGGAAGCTAATGGTGATATCGATACTGCTATTGAGAACATGCGTAAATCCGGACTGGCAAAGGCCGATAAAAAAGCCGGACGTGTCGCTGCAGAAGGCCGCATCGCAATCAAAACCAGTGATGATGGAAAGTCTGCTGTTATCACTGAAGTTAACTGTGAAACAGATTTCGTATCAGGCGGCGATGATTTCATGGACTTTGTCAATGAGGTAGCTGCAACAGCACTGGCCAATAAACCTGAATCTGTTGATGCACTTGCCGAACTGCCGATCGAGGGATCACAAAGCGTGGAAGACAAACGCAAGCTGCTGGTCTCTAAAATAGGCGAAAACATCCAGGTCCGCCGTTTCCAGCTGATGGAAACCGGTACCGGGAATTTCGGCAGCTATTTACACGGCACTCGTATCGGTGTTCTGGTTGAAATGGAAAATGCGGCCGATGAATTGATTAAAGATGTAGCGATGCATATTGCCGCAAGTAAGCCAACCTGTGTAACAGAAGACCAGGTGCCTGCTGAAATGCTGGAAAAAGAGCGTGAAATTCTCATTGCCCAGGCTCAGGACAGCGGCAAACCGGCTGATATCATTGAAAAAATGGTCGAAGGGCGTATTCGCAAACACCTTGCAGATATCACCCTGGTCGGCCAACCTTTTGTGAAGGATCCGGACAAGACAGTCGGAGCATTGCTCAAGGACAGCGGTGCATCGGTAACAGGTTTTGTACGTTATGAAGTCGGTGAGGGCATCGAGAAGAAACAGGAAAACTTTGCTGACGAAGTAATGGCTCAAGTCAAGGCAAGCTGATAATTGATAATTTGCCAATAAACAACAAGCCGGGAACATTTTTCCCGGTTTTTTGTGGACAGAAATAATAAGAAACTATGAGTAAAAACAAACCGTCCTATAAACGAGTCCTGCTCAAGCTTAGCGGTGAGGCGCTAATGGGCGGTATGGATTTCGGCGTTGAACCAGTAATGATGTCACGTGTTGCACGTGAGATTGCCGAAGTATCAGACATGGGTGTCGAAGTTGCGTTGGTGATTGGCGGTGGCAATATTTTTCGTGGTGAGGGACTGGCAAAGTCAGGTATTGACCGGGTTACCGGCGATCACATGGGTATGCTGGCAACTGTAATGAATTCTCTGGCGATGTCGGACACGCTGGAGAAACTGGGTAAGCCATGCCGTGTCATGTCTGCTGTACGTATTAATCGCGTGTGTGAGGAATATGTACAACGGCGGGCAGTCAGGCACCTGGAAAAAGGCCGGATCGTCATCTTCGCAGCAGGTACCGGTAATCCTTTCTTTACCACTGACACTGCCGGCTGTCTGCGCGCAATCGAAATAGAAGCAGATGTCATCATTAAGGCTACCAAGGTCAATGGCGTATTTGATTCAGATCCTGTAATAAATCCGGATGCCAAACGATTCGAATCTTTAACCTACAGTGAGGTTATCGAGAAAAATCTGAACGTAATGGATATGACAGCAATTGTTATGTGCCGTGATAATAACCTGCCATTGCGCGTATTTAATTTAAACGATGAGGGCGCATTGCCTGCAACAATGATTGACCAGACGATTGGGACATCGATTGTTATGGAGGAATCAGCATGATCGACGAAATCATCCAGGATGCCGAAGTACGAATGGGTAAAAGTATTGACTCATTACATTCTGAATTTACCAAAATCCGTACCGGACGTGCTCACCCCAGTCTGCTGGACCAGATCAGCGTTGAATACTATGGTGCGCCCACGCCGATTAACCAGGTCGCCAATGTCTCGGTTGAAGATTCGAGAACCCTGATGGTCACGCCATGGGAAAAAGACATGGTTGGGCCGGTAGAAAAAGCCATCATGAATTCTGACCTGGGCCTGAATCCATCCAGCGCAGGCACTGTTATTCGTATTCCCATGCCGCCATTAACCGAGGAGCGGCGCCGTGACCTGGTTAAAGTCGTACGGCAGGAAGCCGAAAACGGACGCATTGCTATCCGTAACATCAGACGTGATGCCAACAGTGATTTCAAGGATTTGCTCAAGGAAAAAGAAATTTCCGAAGACGAGGCTAGGAAAGCCGAAGAGCGTGTACAGAAACTGACCGACAAGTACGTTGGCCAGGTTGATGCTGCATTATCCGACAAGGAAGCTGAGTTAATGGAAGTGTAGTCAGTTGCCGAGTCCAGCATCAATGCTGGACACGATTGCACACCTGCCGGTTTCTTTGAATACATGACCGAACCTGAAAGCAACAATAATCAAATACTGCCGCAACATATTGCTGTTGTAATGGATGGCAACGGTCGCTGGGCCAGACAGCGGTTTATGCCGCGTACAGCAGGCCATAAAGCCGGTGTCAAGGCTACCCGCCGTATTGTTGAATTGTGTGCCACGAAAGGGGTCGGCGCATTGACATTGTTTGCATTCAGCAGTGAAAACTGGAACCGTCCTGACCAGGAGGTGAGTAGCCTGATGTCACTGTTCCTGTCGACGTTAAATGCTGAAATCAGCAAACTCCATCAGCAGGGTGTGAGGATACGTTTTATCGGTGACCGCAGCCGGTTTGCTGAAAAACTCCAGGCCAGTATCGAGTCCGCGGAAAAGAAAACCGAAATGAATACGGGCCTGAATCTGAATATTGCAGCCAATTACGGCGGTCGCTGGGATATCATCAATGCCGCGCTAAGACTGGCTGATAATATCGCGGCTGGTGAATTATCCGCGAATGAATTAACTGAAGAGCGATTTACCCGTACCCTGGCGCTTGGGGATCTTCCTGGACC
>JAASSE010000182.1 GCA_021768055.1 Gammaproteobacteria bacterium
CAAATCAGCAAGACGGATTCCCCTGCGCGATACCTTGTCTTCATAGGCAGGGCCAATACCGCGGCCAGTGGTGCCGATTGCAGATTTGCCACGTGCAACTTCACGCGCCTGGTCCAGTGCAATGTGATAAGGCAGTATTAGCGGACACGCTTCGGATACACGCAAGCGCTCTGCTGCAGGAACACCGCGCTGCTCGAGCATCTCGAGTTCTTCGAACAGTGCAGCAGGTGACAACACCACGCCGTTACCAATCAGGCACATTACATTGTCACGCAAGATCCCTGAAGGGATCAGGTGCAACACTGTCTTTTCCTCACCAATAACCAGTGTATGGCCGGCATTGTGGCCACCCTGAAAACGTACAACAGCAGCGGCCCTGTCCGTCAGTAAGTCAACAACCTTTCCTTTACCCTCGTCACCCCATTGGCTGCCGAGAATGACAACATTTCTTGCCATGAATTAAATCCTTCAGATTATGATTCGATAGAGACCAATTGCCATTGGTCATTGATTTGTTCCAGCTTCCGGGTACAACCCATCGCAGCTGCATCGCCGACCTGCCCGGGAAGAAGTTTCAGAATACAGTAGCCTTCTGCACGCAACGAATCGATCTTGTTCTGCAAATCTTCATCTTCATCGTTCGGCGCAAGTACTTTTACCGGCACCTGTAACTCACACGAAGATATGCTTGCCAGCAACTTCAGGTCTGTGCTGAATCCCGTTGCTGCACGCTCTCGACCGAAAACTTTTCCAATATTATCGTAGCGACCGCCGCGAGCAATCTCCTGTCCGAACTGGGGTACAAAGGCACCGAAAACCACACCAGTTTGATACTGGTAACCGTGGAGTTCAGCCAGGTCAATGTTTACACTTACATTCTTGTTGTGCGCAACAACGCCCTGCACGACCTGCTCGAGGTGATCAAGTGCAGCAATCACTTCATCACCAGCTTTTTTGAGCTGTTTTTGTGCCCGTGTGATCGTTGAGATGTCGCCGTTGAGTTCAGGCAATTGTGCAATCATCCCGGCTATGCCGGTTTTGATATTCAATGCTGAAACCAGTTGATTGATTTCCGTGACTGCCTTTTTCTGCATCAAGCCCAGCAAACGGTTTTCATCATCGTTATCCAGTCCTGCCTGATTAGCAAGATTTCTGAACACATCAACATTGCCGATATCGAGATAAACATCTTCGACACATGATGCCTCGAATGTTTTCAGCATCAGGTCCAGTATTTCGACATCAGACTCAACACCTGCATGACCGTAGAGCTCGGCGCCCACCTGGAGAGGACTGCGACTGCTGCCGAAACTGTCCGAGCGGGTTCTTAAAACCGTACCGATGTAACAAAGACGTGCGGGAATATCTCGTTTCAGCTGATGCGCATCAATGCGCGCAACCTGTGGTGTCATGTCAGCACGCACACCCAGAGTGCGCCCACTGAGCTGATCAACCAGTTTGAAAGTCTGCAGGTCGAGATCACCACCTGTGCCGGTCAACAGTGATTCAATGTGATCGATAAACGGAGGCATAACCAGCTCGTAACCCCAGCCGGCATACAGGTCGAGCAACTTGCGGCGTAGGTATTCGAGTCTCGCGGCCTGTTCTGGCAGCGCTTCTTCAATGCCTTCGGGCAATACCCAGTGTTCGTTGGTCTTCATAAATCAGCGCGCCAGATAGAGAATCAATACACCTATGAGCATGCTGGCAAAACCAACAGCCCGCAAGGTTTTATCAGGAAGACGGCCTGCCTGCAGCATGGCCTGACGCCAGCCGTCTGGTGTCAGGAACGGGAGCATTCCTTCGATAACCAGTACCAGAGCTATGGCACGGATTAGATCCTCCCACATCGCACTACTTAACGCTTGCCTTGCTTACCACCCGAGTCCTTGAAGTAGCGGAAATACTCGGAATCAGGTTCCAGCAAAATAACATCGTCCTGTGATGAGAAGTTGTTCTTGTAAGCATTCAAACTGCGATAGAAACGATAGAACTCTTCGTTCTTTCCAAACGCCTCTGCATAGGTTTCCGTGGCCTCGGCATCACCTTCACCACGTGTGATTTCGGAATCACGATACGCTTCTGCGAGAATAACACTGCGTTGACGATCGGCGTCCGCGCGGATGCGTTCCGCAGCTTCAGCACCCTTGGAGCGGAAGTCCCTGGCGACACGCTCACGCTCGGCACGCATACGCCTGTACACCGAGTCACTGACTCGCGCCGGCAGGTCAATCTTCTTGATGCGCACATCGATGACTTCAATCCCCAGCGTCTTGGCTTTCTCGGTCGCTTCAGCCGTAAGGATGCTCATAATTTCTGTACGGTCACCTGCGATCACTTCCTGCACTGTGCGTTTACCGAACTCGTTGCGCAAACCGTTGTTGATATTTTCATACAACAGCCTGCCCGCACGGTTTTCGTCACCGCCTGTGGTTTTGAAATATTCTTCAACATTGACGATGCGCCACTTCACATAAGAATCAACGATCAGGTCTTTTTTCTCGGCTGTCAGGAAACGTTCCGGCTTCTGGTCGATTGTCAAAATACGGCTATCAAATTTTTTGACATTATTGATTACAGGAATCTTGAAGTGCAGGCCGGGGTCGTAATCGCTTCTCAGAATTTCACCAAATTTGAACAGAATCGCTTTCTGGCGTACATCCACAGTGAACACGGACGCCCAGATAACCAGCAGCGCGACGGGTATGCCGAATTTAAGTAGATTGGATGTCATTATCTGGCCTCCCGTGTACGCAGGCTACTGCGAGTGCGTTGTGTCTGCTGTTGCTGTCTGCGCAAAAGTTCCTGTTGCTGCAAATTACGCAAACTGTCGGTCAGCGCTTCAGTTGACTCAGCAGCTGAACGCGACATTAGTTTATCCAGCGGCAAATACAGCAAGTTATTAGAGCCCTTGACATCGACCATGACTTTTGAGCTTTTACCCAGAACCGACTCCATCATATCCAGGTAAAGTCGGTCACGCGTGACATCAGGCGCCTTCTTATATTCCGTGAGCAACTGGCTAAAGCGATTGGCCTCACCTTCAGATTTTGCGATGACTTCCTTTTTATAGGCATCAGCTTCTTCACGCAGACGCGCGGCCGCACCACGCGCTTTTGGAACAACTTCGTTGCGATAGGCTTCAGCCTCGTTCTTCAAACGCTCTTCGTCCTCACGCGCCTGTGTTACATCGTCGAATGCGTCTTTTACCGCTTCCGGCGGTTTGGCGTGTTGAATATTCACCCTGATAATCTTCATGCCGGTACCATAGTAATCAATGATGTCCTGAATGATGCTGGCGACCTGCACCGCAATCTGGCCACGGCCTTCAGTGATCACAAAATCCATCTTGCTCTGGCCTATGGTCTGGCGCAGTGCGCTCTCCGTGGCCTGCGACAATGACACTTCGGGCGTACGCACATTGAATAAATAGGCGGTTGCGTCAGCCACCTGGTACTGAATCGTTCCTTCGATATCGACGATGTTTTCGTCCTGCGTCAACATGGTGGCGCGCAATGGCACCGGGTGCACCTTGGTGACATCCACCTTGGTGACTGATTCGATCGGAGTTGGCAGATGCCAGTGCAGACCTGACGGGGTGGTATCGACGTGTTTGCCAAAGCGCAGGATGATGCCGCGCTCGGCTTCCTCGATTTTGTAGAAACCGGTCGCCAGCCAGAACAGCAAAACGATGGCAATGACGATGCCGATACCCATGCCGCCAGCGCGTCCGGTTCTGGCACCGCCGCCACGGCCTCCCCTCCCGCCAAACAGGCTGCCGAATTTCTTCTGGAAATTCTTGAAGACCTCGTCGAGGTCCGGTGGACCCTGATTACCGCGACTGCCCCACGGGTCTTTATCGCCGTTGCCGCCAGGTTCGTTCCAGGCCATGTATTACTCCCAATTGATAATTAAACGGGTGTCCCGATACCATGCCGAAAAGAACAACCCAAAGAGTC
>JAASSE010000183.1 GCA_021768055.1 Gammaproteobacteria bacterium
GAACGCCATCACGATGACGGCGGCACCGTAGCGACGAACCAGCTTTGCATGTTCGATAAAGGACGCTTCACCTTCTTTCAGTGAAATTGAATTCACAATGCCCTTGCCCTGGATACAACGCAGGCCGGCTTCGATCACCTCCCACTTGGACGAGTCGATCATCACCGGTACGCGCGAGATTTCGGGTTCGGCTGCGATCAGGTTGAGAAAGCGCTGCATCGCCGCCTTCGAATCGAGCATGGCCTCGTCCATGTTGATGTCGATGATCTGGGCACCGCTCTCGACCTGCTGCTGGGCAATCGACAAGGCTTCATCGTAACCCTCTTCCATGATCAACCTTTTGAATTTGGCCGAACCGGTTACGTTGGCACGTTCACCCACGTTTACAAACAGGGAGTCCTTGCCGATATTGCAAGGCTCGAGACCGGAAAGACGGCATTCAACCGGTATATCCGGAATCTTGCGCGGCGTTTTGCCTGCAATCACGCTGGCAAACGCGCGGATATGGTCCGGCGTGGTGCCGCAACAACCACCGACGATGTTCAGAAAACCGCTGTCCGCCCATTCACCAATGGCTTGCGCCATGTCTTCCGGGCCCAGGTCATAGCCGCCCATTTCGTTCGGCAAGCCGGCATTGGGATGAGACGACACGTAGCAGGCCGATATACGCGACATTTCCTCCACATACTGACGCAACTGATCCGGCCCCAGTGCGCAGTTGAGACCGATCGAGATGGGTTCGGCGTGGGCCAGCGAGTTGTAGAACGCCTCGGTCAACTGCCCGGTCAGGGTCCTGCCGGACTGGTCGGTGATGGTGCCGGAAATCATGATCGGCAGTTCGACGTCATCCTCTTCGAACACCTGCTTGACCGCATATACCGCGGCCTTCGCGTTCAGCGTATCGAAGATGGTTTCGATCATGAGGATATCGGCGCCACCTTCGATCAAGCCACGCGTCGATTCCATGTAAGCATCAACCAGTTGCACGAAGCTGATGTTGCGGAAACCCGGGTCGTTCACATCCGGTGAAATCGAGCAGGTGCGGTTGGTGGGACCGAGGATGCCGGCGACGAAGCGCGGCCGCTCATCGGTTTCAACTGCATCGCAGGCCTCGCGCGCCAGCCTCGCCGCTGCGACATTGATCTCGTAGCAGATGTCTTCCATCGCGTAATCGGCCATGGCGACTCGGGTGGCATTGAAGGTATCGGTCTCGATAATATCGGCACCCGCATCCAGGTACTGGCTGTGAATATCGTGGATCACATCCGGTCTGGTCAGCACCAGCAGGTCATTGTTACCCTTGAGGTCACACGACCAGTTGGCAAAGCGCTCACCCCGGTAATCCGCTTCCTCCAGCTTGCAGCGCTGGATCATCGTACCCATGGCACCGTCCAGCAGCAGGATGTGCTGCTGCAGCAGATCGTGTAGACGGGCTATGCGTTGTTCGCGGTTCATCGGGATGTTTTCATTGGTTAATGCAGAACGGCGAATTCTAGCATTTTTACGTGATGCGACGTCTTCCTGAGCCCTGGTTTATGCGTCATCCTTGCTTGCGTGGGAATAACAGAAGTTGTCATGAGTCATATTGTCATAACCGAGTGGTGATATGATACTTCCATGAGTTCACAGAATATCAATCTGTATCTCACAAACGAGCATGCTTGCGGCTATTTGCCGGACCGCATGGCTACCAACCTGGTACCTGATCCTGCAATACCGATGAGCATGGATTTGTATAGCCAGTTGATCCAGCTGGGCTACCGCCGTAGTGGTGGTCATACTTACCGGCCACACTGCAAATCATGCCGCGAATGCATTCCCTGCCGTATACCGGTGCACAGGTTTACACCCAACCGAAGCCAGCGCAGGTGTATGCAGGCAAACAGGAGCTGTGAAACACGTCTGGTTAAGCCCGAATATCAGGATTCCCACTTTGAGCTTTATAGACGTTATATCAATGCACGTCATGGTGACGGCAACATGGCCAACCCTGAACCCGAGGATTACCGGCAGTTTTTATACAGCAACTGGTGTGACACCCTGTTTTTCGAGATCAATGAGAATGGTCGGCTGCTGGCAGTAGCGGTATGCGACCGCGTTGATAATGGGCTGTCCGCCGTGTACAGTTATTTTGAACCGGATTTACCTGCGCGCAGCCTGGGTATCTATTGCGTACTGGAGATGATCAGGCATGCGCGTACTGCAGGCTTTGATTATTTATACCTGGGTTACCTGATACGTGACAGCCAGAAAATGAAATACAAACAGGCTTTCCATCCGCTTGAAGTATTCAATGACAACGCGTGGGGTCGCATGCATGCTTCGAAGTGACCCGGCAACGCGGCATGTTGTTCGAAAGAAAAGACCGTTACTTAAAACCCATATATTATTATCTACCCGTAAAGCCTCACTGCTGTCTTTAATTGTGCTTTCTCTCGGCGCCTGGTTCAGCGTTAACCTGAACGACTGGGAATGGTTTTCGCGATCCGGTTCCATGGTGGTTGTCATTGGCATTATTCTCACTTCCAGCCAGATCATAGAAAACAGCCGCAACCTTAAAGCCCGCAGAAGCCATCACGAACAGAACTTCACCCGTGATTTCGCCGATGACATGAAGCGCCGCTCTCTGGACCGTTCACGCGGCCTTGATGAAGATATCTGGGAAAACGGTCTGCGCGGCTTTTACCTGCTCGTTATCGGCACCCTGGTGTGGGGTTTCGGTGATCTCGCCGGCGCATTTTTTGCTGCACTTTTATAGGCAGGGCGACATGATAAAATGGTCGCATGAGCATGCAGCAGAACATCACCGAGAAGCTTGAACAGGCCCTGTCACCGCAGCACCTCGAGGTCATCAACGAAAGCCACATGCACAATGTGCCGGAAGGCTCGGAGTCGCATTTTAAAGTGGTTATCGTCAGTGACAGCTTCAAAGACAAGATGCCGGTGGCACGTCATCGCATGGTCAACAAGGCGCTCGATGATGAACTTAAAGGCGGCATCCATGCACTGGCGCTTCATACCATGACCATGGAAGAATGGTTTGACAAGGGAAAAGCGCCTGAATCACCACCGTGTGAAGGCGGCGGCAAGAGCTGATCATCATCAATCAGTCTCGACTATAATGACTAGAAAATAGCGGAGATGATGCATGAGCACACAACTTGACCCCATCGTTCTCAATTTTCTGTACGTCGTCCTGGGCGGTGTTCTCACACTTCTGTTCATGAAGGTCGGCTGCAGCATGTTTAACAAAATCGTCAGTTTCAACATCAGCGACGAGCTCGGCAAAGGCAACGTTGCTGTAGGCCTGATGGTAATGGGTCTATTTATCGGCATCGGCATCGCACTCGGCCTTGTCATTGGCCTGGGGCTCAGTTAAATCAACACGCAAAGCAGACAATCCGTACTCATCGACAGACTCTTCATTCTGTTCATCGCCCTGTTTTGTATTTCTTCGGTCTACGCAATCACTGATCACCCGGTCCATTCCAGCAAATGGACCAACAAATATGATCGGCACTTCAAGAAGTACAGCAAGCGCTATTTCGGCCCGTTGTTCGACTGGCACTGGTTCAAGGCGCAGGCGATTGCCGAGTCCGGTCTGAATCAAAATGCGGTCAGCCATGTCGGTGCCGTAGTACTGATGCAGATCATGCCGGAAACATTCAGGGAAATTAATCACAAGAACCCACATTTTGCTGAAGTCAACAAGCCGCGCTGGAATATCGCTGCCGGCATCTACTATGATCGGCTGCTTTATATCAAATTCCCAAAAACGCCTGAACAGGACAGACTTTACCTGGCGCTGGCAAGCTACAACGCTGGATACGGAAGAACCCTGAACGCATCGAGGAAATTGAAAAAGGAAGGTCCCTTATGGGAAGAAGTAAAACCCTATCTTCCCAGGGAAACGCGTGCTTATGTCGGCCGCATAAAAAAACTGATGGGGACTATCA
>JAASSE010000024.1 GCA_021768055.1 Gammaproteobacteria bacterium
GGTCGAAGTACCGGTACTCGGCGTGGTGGAAAACATGAGCATTCATATCTGTTCAGAATGTGGCCATGCTGAACACATATTCGGCCAGGGTGGCGGTGAGAAAATGTGTGACCAGTACAATGTTGATTTTCTCGGTGCACTGCCGCTGGATATCGGTATCCGTGAAAATGCCGATGGTGGTCATCCGAGCGTAGCGGCTGATCCCGACAGCAAGGCCAGTGAAATCTACCGCGAAATTGCACGGCGCACTGCAGCCAAGCTGTCACTGAAGGCGAAGGATTTTTCGGCCAAGTTCCCGAACATCGTCATTCAGAACAACTAAACGCCCTCGATTGCCCAATAACTTTGTTGGGCTCGAAATCCGGTTGCTCATGTACTCATGTGTACACTGCGCGCCAGGTTCTTCGTCCGCCGTGTTGTTAAACAATTGAGAATGTTTATTTCATGGTACTGATAATGGTGCCTTTGTGCCTCTGCGGTGAATACCTGTTAAAATCCCGCGCCATCTATGAGCATCAAGTCCGATAAGTGGATCCGCCGCATGGCCAGTGAAGGCATGATTGAGCCGTTTGAGGCGGAGCAGGTCAGATCCAACGGCTCCGACGAGCGCCTGATTTCCTACGGTACCTCCAGTTACGGTTACGATGTGCGCTGTGCAGATCATTTCAAGATCTTTACCAATATCAATTCCGCGGTGGTCGATCCCAAGGATTTCTCCGAACACAGCTTTGTCGACTTCACCGGCGACGTCTGTATCATTCCGCCGAATTCATTCGCGCTGGCGCACACCGTGGAATACTTCCGCATCCCGAGAAGCGTACTGACAGTGTGCCTGGGCAAATCTACCTACGCGCGTTGTGGCATCATCGTCAACGTGACTCCACTGGAGCCGGAGTGGGAAGGTCATGTGACGCTGGAGTTCTCCAACACCACCCCCTTGCCAGCGAAAATCTATGCCAACGAGGGCGTCGCGCAGATGCTGTTCTTCGAGTCCGATGAGGTGTGTGAGACTTCCTACCTTGATCGCGGCGGCAAGTATCAGGGACAGAGAGGCGTCACCCTTCCCAAGGCCTAATAGCTGTTACCCAGGCAGCAGCTTGAAATGAAACGTTTTCTTCCGACTTTTTTGCTGATCACGCTGGTGCTGGCGTTTTACCCGTTCGTGTTCAAGGATGATGCGACGAAGTCGGTGGAAGGCCTGCCCTGGCAAATCGATATCCTGTCAGACGGCTCGACCCGGGTGTTCGGCCTGACCCTGGGTAAAAGCAGTCTCGGCGATGCCGTCAGCAAGCTGGGTGGTGACATGGAGCTGGCGGTGATGGTCGGCAAGGACAAGCAAGAGAGCCTGGAGATGTATTACAGTAAATACCAGGCCGGTTTGCTCAGCGGTAAACTGGTGCTGGCAGCTGATCTGGATCCTGCCGCGGTGACCGGCTTTCGCATCAATGCGGCCAAAAGTGAGATTCTCGGCTCTGGTGCACACAAGTATGTTTTGAAAGAAACGGACCATGAACGCGCATACCAGGCCGTGATTCATAACATTGCGTTTATTCCCGCGGTTAATCTTGATCATGACATCATCATCGCGCGCTTCGGCGATCCCCTCGCAATCATTCATTCAAGTGACGATGCCATGCATTACCTGTATCCTGAAAAAGGTCTGGATGTGATGCTGAACGAGCAGGGCAGGGAAGTACTGCAGTATGTTTCCCCTGAATTATTCACCCGACTGAGCGGACCGTTGAAGGGTACCACCAACGATTAGATTGTCACAGCCGATCAGTGCCTGAAACTGGTAATTGGCCAGCCGCGTTCGTTGGCGATTTGCCGCAATTGCTCATCGGGGTCGACCGCGACCGGGTGCGTGACTTCCTCCAGCAGCGGCAGGTCATTGTGTGAGTCGCTGTAGAACCAGCTGCCGTCGAGATCCATTTTTGATATCTGTAACCAGGCACGTAAACGTTCGATTTTGCCTTCCTGGAAACAGGGCGTGCCGTCCACCTCGCCGGTATAGCGGCCGCTGACTTTTTCCGGCTCTGTCGCAATCAGATCCGGTACGCCAAAGGCCTCGGCGATGGGACCGGTGACGAAGCTGTTGGTTGCCGTGATGATCACCGGGTGGTCACCATCGTGGCGGTGTTTGGCGATCAAATCCTTGCCTGCCTGGTTCATGATCGGCTGGATCTTTGCTTGCACGAACTCCTGCTGCAGTGAAGCGAGCAGGTCGGCGTCAAGTTTCGCTAACGGCGTCAGTGCAAACTTCAGAAATTCGTGGATATCCAGTTCACCCTCTGCGTACTGGCGGTAAAAGCGTTCGTTAGCCTCTTCGTAAAGCTCCTTGTCCACCAGGCCTTTTTCGACCAGAAAGCAGCCCCACAGGTAATCACTGTCACCAGCGAGCAGGGTATTATCGAGATCAAACAGGGCAAGAGACATGGTTATTATTTTGTTCGTTGAAGTTGCGCGCAGTGCCCGTATTTCTTACCGGGATTTCGGATTCAGGTGTATCTGTCGTGTTTCTGCGTGCGCATCTGGACTGAAAAGCATAGCAATAGCTATGGTTTGAGGGAAGATGCGTGCTCAGGGACGCGACAGATGCGTATGAAACGAAATAGTGTACAGTCAGACAGATTGTACTGGAATGACATCGGGCTTTATGTTTTTTGTGATGACGTCAACTTGATTATGCAGCGGCCTGGTGAGAAATACGAGCCCGTACCTATTCGGCGAAATTTCTGCCAGTGACAGATAAACACCGCGTCGACTTTGCCGATAGCCGCTGTCATTTGGATGTTTTCTTGCCAAAGTACAGGCTACTATCGGCAACCCTGCTCGATGCTTTTCTTCCACCCGTTGTCTGTTATTATCTGTTCAATGATTAATTAATGTGCAAAGCCGCACCACAGCGCGCTTGCACGTAGTACAACAGGTTTTACAAGTGATTGATTCTGATGGATTCAGGGCCAATGTCGGCATCATCCTCAGTAATGAGGAGGGCAAGTTGTTCTGGGCGCGCCGCAAAGGTCAGAATGCGTGGCAATTTCCCCAAGGTGGCATTCGTGAACAGGAGTCACCGATGAATGCGATGTACCGTGAACTGTACGAGGAAATCGGTCTCGGCAGTGAACACGTCGATGTCATTGGCAAGACCCGTGACTGGTTGCGCTATCGCATTCCCAAGCACCTGATCCGCCACCACTCGAAACCTCTCTGCATTGGCCAGAAACAGATCTGGTTCTGCCTGCGCCTGACGGGTGATGACAGTGACTTCAACCTGTCAAGCAGCGACAAACCGGAATTCGACCGCTGGCGCTGGGTTGATTACTGGAAACCGGTCGATGATATCGTGTTCTTTAAACGCAAGGTGTACAGGAAGGCGCTGACAGAACTGGAATCCCTGTTGTTTAGCTAATCCGCATTTCTCACCAGGCCGCTGCATGATCAAGGTAATGTCATGATGATAAAACGTGAAGCCCGATGTCAATCAAATACAACCTGTGTGACTGTACGCTCTTTCGTTTCATGCGCATCTGTCGCGCCCCTGAGCACGCATCTTCCCTCAAACCATAGCTATGGCTATGCTTTTCAGTCCAGACGCGCACTCAGAAACACGGCAGACGCACCTGAATCCGAAATCCCGGTGAGAAATGCGGGCTAAGCTGCTTACTGCGGCTGAAGTTCGACCAGTAACACAATCGCAATCAGCAGCACTACCGGGAATTCATTAAACCAGCGGTACCAGACGTGCGAGCGCCTGTTTTTGTCATGTTTGAAATCCAGCAGCAGTTTTCCGCACCAGATGTGATAAAGCACCAGCAAACCCACCAGTGCGAGCTTGGCTTGCAGCCACAAGCTTGACCAGGGCAGGTTGAGAATTTCTATTAACCAGAAACCCAGGCCAATGGTAATGATGCCCCCGGGCGTTGCGATACCCCAGAACAGTTTGCGTTCCATGATTTTGAACCGATCGATACTAATGCTGTCTTCAGATGATGCGTGGTATACAAACAGGCGCGGAAGATAGAACAGACCGGCAAACCAGGTCACCATAAAAATAATATGGAACGCTTTAACCCATAACATTATTTATACCGCTACAATTAACTGAAACGCAGATCATACAGTGGTCTCAAATTTCGGCAAGATTTTGACTGAATAATAAAAATGAAATTATCGAAACAACATAACGGGCCCGGCGCATGTTGAAAGCAGGTGTGGTAGGGGGCACCGGTTATACCGGTATTGAATTGCTGCGGCTACTGGTGATGCACCCGCAAGTGGAGCTCGCCTGTGTCACTTCGCGTTCCGAAGCGGGTAAAGCCGTGGCGGACCTGTTTCCGAATTTACGCGGTCACACCGACATTATGTTTACCGAGCCGGCCGCCGATACGCTGGGTGCCTGCGATATCGTGTTTTTTGCCACCCCCAATGGCACCGCAATGACCATGGTGCCTGAATTACTGGATAAAGGTGCGCGCGTGATTGATCTCGCCGCTGATTTTCGTTTGAACAAGGAATCCGATTGGGAACAATGGTACGGCGTCAAGCATGCCTGTGCCGAACTGCTCGATGAAGCCGTGTACGGCCTGCCCGAGATCAATCGGGATGCGTTGCCTGATGCCAGGCTGGTCGCCAATCCCGGTTGTTACCCGACGGCTGTGTCCCTGGGCCTGCTGCCGCTGATAGAAAATGACCTGGTTGATGATCAACACCTGGTTGCTGATGCCAAGTCCGGTGTCAGTGGCGCCGGCCGTGGCGCCAATGTGGCGACGCTGCTGTGTGAAGCCAGTGAAAATTTCAAGCCTTACGCTGTTGATGGCCATCGCCATCTACCGGAAATACGCCAGACCCTGCACGCGGTTGCAGGTCATGAGGTTGGTCTGACCTTTGTGCCGCACTTACTGCCGATGATTCGGGGTATTGAAGCCAGTTTGTACGCGGTGCTGAAGAACAGGGATACTGATCTGCACGCCCTGTACAGCGAGCGCTATGCCTCGGAAGCTTTCGTCGATGTCCTGCCGGCCGGCACCATGCCGGAGACACGGACGGTACGCGGCAACAACATGTGCCGCATCTCGGTGTTTCAGCCACTGGCTGGAGATACCGTGGTGGTGTCCTCGGTGATCGACAACCTGGTCAAGGGCGCTGCCGGCCAGGCGGTACAGAATATGAATATTATGTTCGGCCTGTCGGAGCAGGCCGGGCTCGACCATACGGCCCTGTTACCCTGATGAGCATGAAACCCTTACAAACCCGCTACCTGATAACCGTACAACGCCCGCTCAGGTGGTTCCTGAGCGTGGTTCTGTTAGTGGCGCTGGTTGCTGCCGCCATCTGGCTTTCCTATGAACAGGGCCTGCGCAGCGCCGGGTTTGCCGCCGCCGATGCATCCATGTATGCAGAGCAATTGCAGCTGGAAATTGAAGGATTAAAGACCCAATTAGCTGAATCTCAGCGGCAAACTGCTATGCTTGAAAGGAACAGCCGAATTGACGGCGATACCAGCAACCAGCTCAAGATGACCTTGAGCGAGGCACAAAATGAAACGCTGGAACTAAAAAAGGAACTGGCTTTTTACAAAAGCATCGTTGCACCGGAGCAAGGCAAGCGTAGTGTCGTTATCCAGACGATTCAGCTGAAAAAAGACGATAGCGGACACTTTGACTACAAGATCATGGTCAGCCAGCAGGGTCGCAATGACCGCTTTGCCAGGGGCAGTATTGATGTCAGCGTCGAAGGCACCAGGCAGGGACAGAAACAGGTTGTAGCCTTGAATACGATATCTGATGAGGCCAAGAAACCCATGAAGTTTGGCTTCAAGTATTTTCAGAACTTTACCGGCAAGCTGAAACTGCCGGACGGATTCGAGGCGGAATCGATGAGAATAAAACTGAAACCCAGGGGCAGTGCACTCGACCCGGTCGACGAAGAATTTCCCTGGGCTGATTTAATTGCAGGAGAAGAATATGTGGGGCGGCAGCAATAAAATTCGTTCATCCAAGATAGAGACCCTGATAGGACAGAGCATCGAGATAGACGGCGATCTCAGCTTCAACGGCGGATTGCATCTGGACGGTAAAATCAAGGGCAATGTAACCGCAGAAAACGGTACCGACTCGGTGCTGGTTGTCAGCGAGCAGGGTTACATCAGCGGTGATGTTTCGGTGCCCTATGCGATTATCAATGGCACCATCAAGGGTAATGTCTATGCCAGCGAGAAACTGGAGTTGTCGAGCAAGGCCTGCATCACCGGCAACGTGCATTACAATTCGCTGGAAATGGCCAGCGGCGCGTCCGTGAACGGCAATATACTGCACGAAAAGAAAGAACGGCGCTTGCTGGAACACCACGACGATGAGACCAAAGCGGCCCCGAAAAAGAATGAAGACAAACTACAGGTTATAGATAATACAGCTGCCGCTAAAAGTTGACTAAATTAGTCAGGAAATGCTAATTTTAGGGTTGTCTAATATATCAACCCGGACAAGCGGTTACATTACCATGAGTATCCAAGTTTCATTCACCCCGATGCAACCCAAGGCGGTGACCGATGCGGCCATCGAATTTACCGATGCGGCGGCTGCCAAGCTCAAGACCCTGATCGAGGAAGAGAACAACGATAAACTCAAGCTGCGCGTATTCGTCAACGGCGGTGGCTGCTCAGGTTTCCAGTACGGCTTCGAATTTGATGAGAATGTCAACGATGACGACATCAAGGTGGAGAAGATGGGCGTGACCCTGCTTGTCGATGCGTCCAGCGCCCGTTATCTTGCCGGCGCCACCGTGGATTACGAAGAGGGCCTGGAAGGTTCCCGTTTTGTCATCAATAACCCGAATGCGACTTCAACCTGTGGTTGTGGTGCTTCGTTCTCGATTTAAGCAGTAAAATACTTTTCCTGGAAAAAGGGCGTGCAGCGCCCTTTTTTTATCCGATTATAAAAATGCCATAGTTTGTTAAGCTATGCGCCTTCGCAGCAGCAGGAAATTGAAATGAGTGAGTATTTACCCGGTCTCGCCGGTGTTCCGGCCACCAAGTCAAATATTTCATCCATCGATGGAGAGAAGGGAATCCTGGCTTATCGTGGCTACAACATTCAGGAACTGGCTGCCAAAAGCACCTTTGAAGAAACGGCCCTGCTATTACTTGACGGCGAATTGCCCACCAAGGAAGCACTGGATGATTTTGACCAGCAGCTGCGCGGCGAGCGCAAGATCAAGTACAACATCCGCGAGATCATGCGCAATCTGCCGGCCACCGGCCATCCGATGGAAATGCTGCAAACGGCCGTCGCCAGCCTCGGTATGTTTTACGGTGACGAGGAAGTTCTGACAGAAAGCTACGCCAGCGAAGACCTGTATTACGTGCACAACATGTCAGTGAAAATCATCGCACGTATGGCCACCATCGTGGCTGCCTGGCAGCATGTTCGTCGCGGTTATGATCCGATCGAACCGCGCTTTGACCTGACTCACGCAGAAAATTTCATGTACATGTTCTCCGGTCTTGAGCCCGATCCACTTGAGGCCAAGATCATAGATGCCTGCCTGATCATGCATGCAGAGCACACCATCAATGCTTCAACGTTCGCCGCGATGGTATGTGCATCAACGCTGGCGAGCCCGTTCCTGGTCATCGCTGCAGCCATCGGCACGCTCGCAGGGCCACTGCACGGCGGTGCCAACCAGCGCGTGGTCGAGATGCTGGAGGAAATCGGCCGTCCGGAAAACGTCAAGGACTGGCTCGACATGAAACTGGAAGAGAAGGAAGTGATCTGGGGCATGGGGCATCGCGAGTACATGACCAAGGACCCACGCGCGATCATCCTGCAGAAAATGATGACTGAATGGGTCGAGAAAAAGGGCGACCTGAGCCCGATGTTCGAAACTGCACTGGCGCTGGAAGAGGCCTGTGAAGAAGCGCTGGGCCCCAAGGGCGTTTACCCTAACGTGGATTACTATTCCGGTATTCTGTATTCTGAGATGGGTATCCCATCAGACCAGTTCACCGCGATTTTTGCAGTGTCACGCATTGCCGGCTGGATGGCGCACTGGCGCGAACAGCTTTCCGATAACCGCATTTTCCGCCCGACCCAGATCTACACCGGTCCGGATTTCAGGGACTACGTGCCGATAGGCAACCGTTAAGGTCTGTTTAAAACCGGCTTAATCTTCAGGGTTCGTAATCACACCGAGCACAACCTGCCCGCGTGCGCCGGTGACTGAAGGCAGATTGCCTGTTTCGCCTTCCATGGTGCGTTTTGCCAGCCAGGCA
>JAASSE010000184.1 GCA_021768055.1 Gammaproteobacteria bacterium
AGCCTTCGCTGTGATCGAGCAAGGTATTCAGCTCATGAACGATGGGCTGGATTTCAGCAGGAAAGGTTTCAGGCAAGCGCATTTCATTGCCCTGGCGAACGTCCGCTAGTGAATCTTTCAATAAGCGCAACGGCTTCAAGCCAAAGCGAATCTGCAACAACACGACAATCAACAGGCCGGTACCCAGGATCACCAGCGTAACAGCCAGCTTGTAACTGAATCCTTCAACATCGCGCTGGATGCTGCTGATCATGCCCGCTATCGCGAAAGTGTATATTTTTTCCGAGCCTTTCAGCTTTACATCCAGCACCAGCGCACGCAGTTGTTCTTTTTCAGGTCCGGTAACTTTTTGAACCTGAGAGTAACCTTCCTCGCCAGGCAACTTGAACTGAATGATGTCGTCTATGAGTGATTCCGAACCTGCAATTGGCTTTTTTCCTTCATAAATTTGCCAGTACCAGCCTGAATGCGGGTTGATAAAACGCGGGTCTGATGGAATCCAGGTCAGAAACAGGCGGCCGTTTTCATCAATTTTTGCGGCAGCAATATTTTCCTCGATATGGTCGAACATGAAAGCGTCAAAATACTCTTCGATATGCCGTTGGAACAGGATGGTCAGCAGGAACGCGACAATGCCCAGCGTTATACTTACCCAGGCAATCGAGGTCACGACCAGGCGAAAAGTAAGTGAATTGCGAATCATTGCTGGATGGTTTTATCCAGTCGGCTCGACCAGTTGGTAGCCAAGACCACGGTGTGTTTTGATGATGCCTGCGCCGAGTTTATTGCGCAGCCTGTTGACCAGAACTTCGATGACATTGGAATCCCTGTCAAAATCCTGGTCATAGATATGCTCGGTAAGTTCCGTTTTGGAAATGACTTCACCGCGGTGATGCATCATATAGGACAGCATGCCCAGTTCGAGGGCCGTGAGCTCGACGGTTTCGTTATTACAGGTGACGCGGTTTGTTGTCGTGTCCAGTGTTACCGGTCCGCATGTCAGCAGCGGGGTGGCGTGGCCCGATGCTCTTCGGATCAGCGCTTCGACACGGGCCAGGACTTCTTCAACTTCGAACGGCTTGGAAAGGTAATCATCCGCACCGGCGCGCAGGCCCACCACTTTCTCACGCCAGGTATCGCGTGCAGTCAGGATCAATACGGGCATATTGCGGTCATTGTTGCGCCATTGCTGCAGTATCTTGATACCGTCCATTTTGGGCAGGCCAAGATCCAGAATGACCGCATCAAAGGTATCATTGTTGCCCAGGTAATAGCCTTCCTCGCCGTCATGCACGACCTCGACAACATAGCCCACGCCCTTGAGTGAGGTCTGTATCTGGCGTGCCACCTGCAGATCATCTTCCACCACGAGGATCTTCATGCAGATTTTCTCCGGTTTTTATCCATCGTCGGTAGTGTCTGCCAGAATCCTGGTGCGGGGTCACGGATAATTGTTGCTGGAATATGGTAGAATTTTGTAACTTTATGATTCATAGGCGAATTTTGCCCATTTGTAACTTAACTGAAGCTTAAAATAGTACTCAGCGTAGCTTAAGGTTCAATGCGGTAAAGTTCAATCGTTGGTTGTTTACAGCAAGTCGCTATATCTGACTGACAATAATTCATTGCGCTCGGGTCAGACCTCAATTCTGATCCATAAAAACGGGATATCGGTCTTACCTCAAGGGCTGGTATCCCGTTTTTTAATTCTGCTGCGGAAAACTCCTCCACTTTATGTTTCCTGTCTTAGCGCATGAACCACGGCCAGCGCACTCATGTTAACCAGGCTGCGTACCGTGGCCGACTGCGTGACGACGTGAGCGGATTTGGCCATGCCCATTAATACAGGCCCGACGGTAACTCCCCCGCCCAGCACCTTGAGCAGGTTCACCGAGATATTGGCAGCGTCACGATTCGGCATCACCAGCAAGTTGGCTGAACCGTTCAGTTTAGTATCGGGATAGATACGCCTTCTGATATTTTCTATCAATGCCGCATCAGAATGCATTTCACCTTCTACTTCAAGCCCGGGTTCGCGTTGGTGCAGCAATTCCAGGGCCTGGCGCATTTTTATCGCCGAGGCCTCTTCGGACACACCAAAGTTGGAATGCGACAGCAAGGCAACCTTGGGCTCGATATTGAAGCGGCGCACTTCCCTCGCGCTCAACAAGGTCATTTCAACAATTTGTTCGGGAGTCGGGTCCTGTGTTACATGCGCATCACAGATAAATAAAGTCCGTGATGGTAACAGGTGAGCCATGATGGTGGAGGCATCCTTTATACCTTCAGCCTTGTCGATTACATCCATGATGTTGTCAAGACAGCGGCGAAAGCCGCCTTTAACACCAGCTATCATGGCATCGGCATCACCACTGGAGACCAGCAGGGAAGCTATGATTGAATGTTGCGTGCGTACCAGGTGTTTAGCTGCGCCCGGGGTAACACCACGACGCCCCATGATCGTGTGATAGGTATTCCAGTGTGTTTCATAATCAGGATTGTTCAGAGGATCAATGATGTTGATATTCTCCCCCGCTAACAGGCGCAGTCCCAGTTTGTTGATGCGACGCTGAATAACTTCCGGATTCCCGATCAGCACCGGGAATGCCAGGTTTTCATCGACCACCTGCTGGGCCGCTTGCAATACCCGGATTTCTTCGCCTTCTGCATAAACCAGCTTTTTGTTACTGGAACGCGCGTTGTCAAAAATCGGCCGCATGAAAAATCCAGAGCGGTACACAAAGCTGCTTAGTTTTTCACGGTATGCCGTCATATCTTGCAACGGTCGTGTGGCAACACCACTGTCCATTGCCGCTTGTGCAACGGCTGAAGGCAGCTCCACTACCAGGCGCGGGTCAAAGGGTTTGGGTATGAGGTAACCTGAAGTCAGGTTCAGTTCTTCCTTGCCGTAGGCTTGCACCAGCAGGTCGGTTGCTTCTTCGCTGGAGAGGTTCGCCAGTGCTTTTACACAGGCCAGCTTCATTTCATCATTGATTGTGGTCGCGCCAACATCAAGTGCGCCGCGAAAAATAAACGGGAAACACAGCACATTGTTGACCTGGTTCGGGTAATCGGAACGCCCGGTACACACCAGGGCATCACTGCGCACCTTGTTAACATCTTCGGGCAGGATTTCAGGATCCGGATTCGCCAGCGCAAGTATCAGCGGTCGCTGTGCCATCCTTTCAACCATCTTCGGTGTCAATATTCCCGGAACTGAAAGGCCCAGGAAGATATCCGCATTTTCGATCACATCATCGAGCTTGCGTGCCTTTGTCTCGATGGCATAGGCCTGTTTCCACGGGTCCATGTTTTTCTTGCGGCCTTGATAGATGACGCCGCTGCTGTCCGCAACCACGATGTTTTCTTTTGACAAACCAGCGCTGACCAACTGGTTGAGGCAAGCCAGGGCTGCAGCGCCTGCACCCGATGCAACCAGTTTTACATCCTCGATGTTCTTGCCTACGATTTTGAGCCCGTTCAGTATCGCGGCAGCAACGATGATAGCAGTGCCATGCTGGTCATCGTGAAATACCGGTATATTCATGCGCTCGCGCAACTGTTGCTCGATTTCGAAACATTCAGGGGCCTTGATGTCTTCCAGGTTGATGCCGCCAAATGTCGGCTCCAGGCTGACTATTGCATCAACGAATTTTTCTACATCGGGTTGATTGATCTCGATATCGAACACATCGATACCTGAGAACTTTTTGAACAACACTGCCTTGCCTTCCATTACCGGTTTGGATGCCAGTGGCCCTATATTGCCCAGTCCGAGGACTGCGCTGCCATTGGTGATAACACCGACGAGGTTGGAGCGGGAGGTGTATTCCGCTGCAGCACCCGGGTCTGCAACAATCGCATTACAGGCATGAGCAACGCCTGGAGAATATGCAAGGGAAAGATCGTTCTGGGTGGTGAGTGGCTTGGTCGC
>JAASSE010000185.1 GCA_021768055.1 Gammaproteobacteria bacterium
GCTTGAGCACCGCGCCCGGCGGTTGATCCCTCCAGCTTGAACTGAAGTTAAAAGGCCACCTCCGGGTGGCCTTTTTGTGTCTCTATGGCAATAAACAATCCCTTTGCGTTCTTTGCGTCTTTGCGGTGAAATCATGAACCATGCAAATCAACTTCACCAAAATGCACGGCACCGGCAACGACTTTATTGTCATCGATGCCATTAACCAGGCGATCAGCCTTCGTGCCGAGCAGGTGCGCTTTCTCGCTGACCGTCATTTCGGTATCGGCTGTGACCAGTTATTGCTGGTCGAAAAACCAACGATCCCGGGTGCTGAGTTTCGTTACCGCATATTTAATGCTGATGGCGGCGAGGTGGATCAGTGCGGCAACGGCGCCCGCTGTTTTGCCAGGTTTGTCAGTGATAACGGCATGACAGAAAGTACTAATATCCCGGTCGAAACTGCTGCCGGTATGATCTACCTGCAGCTCGAGGAAGATGGCCAGGTTACTGTGGATATGGGTGTACCCTCTTTTAATCCTGAAGACCTGCCATTCCTGGCCGATGAGATGGACGAAGACGACAACGAATACCATCAACTCATGGTGAATGATGAAAAATATGCTATAGGTGCAGTATCAGTCGGCAATCCTCATGCGGTGTTGCTGGTTGAATCGGTAGATCAGGCACCGGTGAACACACTCGGGCCTGCTATCGAAAAACATGAGCGGTTTCCACAACGGGTCAACGTGGGCTTTATGGAAATCATGGACCGCTCGCGTATTCGGCTACGTGTATTTGAACGCGGGGTCGGCGAAACGCTGGCCTGTGGCAGCGGCGCCTGTGCTGCGGTTGCCCTCGGCATCCATAACAGCCTGCTTGATGAAACGGTTAATGTAGAATTGAGAGGTGGAGATTTAACGATAAGCTGGCAAGGTGAAGGCGAGTCATTGCTTATGACCGGACCGGCACAAACTGTATTTAAAGGGCAAATATCATTGTGAGTACACAAGCACAAAAACAACAACAAACGCTTGATACTGAACAGCAACTTGTAGAGTTGCTCAAGGAGCATCCTGACATACTGGTGCAAAACCCATCTTTACTGGCCGTGCTCGAGATTCCTCATCAATCCGGCCAGGCAGTATCCTTAATAGAAAGACAGGTTGGCGTATTGCGCGACAAGGTGCAGGCATCTGAAAAGCGCCTGCGGGAACTGATGGATATCGCACGCGATAACCAGCGGCTTGCTGAAAGCCGACATCGTCTTGCTGTCAACCTGCTTGGCGCGCGCGACCTGGATGATGTTGTCAGCATTGTTCTGGACGAACTGGGTAATGAGCTCGGCGCCGATTTCTCCGCCATTCGCCTGACTACAGCAGACGAAGAAAAACTGAATAACAAGCCGGAGTTCTTCATTGAGAGTAATACAGAAGAGCTGAAAGCCTTCAGCACCATGATGGACAACCGTAAGCCAGTATGTGGTCGCTGCACCGAAGAACAGATAACGTTCATGTTCGGCGACGATGCCGAACAGATAGGTTCTGCCGCAATCATTCCATTAATTGCGGGCGAGAAACTTGGCTTGCTGGCGCTGGGTGGAAAAGATGAACAGCGCTTTAACATCGCCATGGGCACAGACTTTCTCACGCAGATCGGAGAACTGGTCAGTGCCGCGCTGGCGGTACATCTTGAATACCAATGAGTGTTGAAGCTGATCTGAAAAGCTTTTACACCTACCTCGAATCAGAGCGCAGATATTCGTCACACACACTGGCGGCATATCAACGCGATCTTGATGCTTATGTAGCCTTCAGTAAACAGCATAACGTAAACAACTGGTCGTCGATGGATGATCAACACGTACGCGCCTTCGTTGCCAGTCAGCATCGCAAGGGGTTGTCAGGCAAAAGCCTGCAGCGCCAGCTGTCGTCGGTACGCACGCTGTTTAATTATTTGTGCCGGCATAAGCTGGCTGACAGCAACCCTGCGCAGGGTGTGCCAGCACCGAAAGCGCCCAGACAGTTACCGGAGACACTCGGCGTTGACCAGCTCGAAAGCCTGTTGAACTTTCCGGGTAACGACGCCCTTGCCTGTCGCGATCGCGCCATCATGGAGCTGTTTTACGGTTGCGGCCTGCGCCTGTCGGAATTAACCGGGCTGGACCTGTCTGATATCGACTGGCAGCAACGGTCTGTTTCTGTCGTGGGTAAAGGCCGCAAACAGCGTGTCGTACCTTATGGCAACAAGGCTAATGATGCTTTAAAACAATGGCTCAGGCAGCGCGATACTCTGGTTAAACATGATGAAAAGGCGCTGTTCATAAGTCGTAACGGCAAGCGTATCAGCAACAGCAGCGTACAACAGCGCCTTAAAAAACGCGCATTGCAGCAAGGTGTTGGCATATCATTGCATCCGCACATGCTGCGCCATTCGTTTGCATCGCACATACTGGAATCGTCCAATGATCTGCGTGCGGTGCAGGAATTGCTTGGGCATGCCAACCTGAGCACCACGCAGATTTATACCCACCTGGATTTTCAGCACCTGGCGAGTGTGTATGATAGCGCGCACCCCAGATCGAAAAAATAGTTAACTGCAGAGGCGCAGAGGACGCGGTGAAAATCAACACCACATCGTGTGGGTAAGTCCAAACCATGAAACGGGTATAATCACGCAATTGTTAACTATGACCAATTGTTATGCTGATCACCCTTTCCCCGTCCAAGGGCCAGGACTTTGAAACTCCGGGCCCGAGCAAAACCTGTACCAGGCCGGAGTCACTGAAGGACTCTGAAATATTGATCAAACAGCTGCGCAAGATCAAACAAAAGGACATTCAGCAGATGATGGGCGTCAGTGAGAATATTGCCAGGCTGACGGTCGATCGCTACAAGGCTTTCAAACCCCCGTTCAATATCAAAAACGCGAAGCAGGCGATATTCGCGTTCAAGGGTGATGTGTACAGCGGTATCGATATCGACAAATACAGTGAAGACGATCTCGCCTATGCGCAAGACCATTTGCGCATTCTCTCCGGATTGTACGGTTGCCTGCGTCCGCTGGACCTGATTCAGCCGTACCGGCTGGAAATGAAAACCAGGATCAGCAATCCACGCGGTGACAATCTGTACCAGTTCTGGGGAGACAGCATCACCGACAGGCTCAACAAGGTTATGGCGCAGCAGCAAGAGCCGGTGCTGGTAAATCTTGCGTCCAACGAGTATTTCAAGTCAGTCAAGCCGAAAAAGCTGAAGGGCAGGTTATTAAATATCAATTTCAAGGAAACCAAGGACGGCAAAACCCGCACAGTGGCTATTTTCGCCAAGCGCGCCCGCGGCATGATGGCGGATTACATCATCTGCAATCGCATCGAAAAGCCGGCGGATCTGAAAAAATTCAACAAGGGCGGCTATCGCTTCTCCAAGGCCCTGTCTGATGACCAGCAATGGACCTTTGAGCGCCCGCAGCCGCCGGCCGCTTAAACGGTGTAAAATCGCTTTCCCCAAAGTTTTTTTCACAAGCAGGAGTACCCGGTGGAGAAATTTCACGGAACCACGATTGTTACTGTGCGCCGCAACAACACAGTCGTCGTCGGCGGCGACGGCCAGGTCACGCTGGGCGACACCATCATGAAAGGCAATGCCACCAAGGTGCGCAAGGTCTACAAGGACCAGGTCATTGCCGGGTTTGCCGGCGCCACCGCCGATGCATTCACCCTGCTGGAGCGCTTTGAAGGCCAGCTGGAGAAACACGGTGGCCAGCTCAAGCGTGCTGCGGTGGAGCTGGCAAAGGACTGGCGTACCGACCGCATGCTGCGCCGCCTGGAGGCAATGATGGTCGTCGCCGACATGGATAGTTCGCTGCTGATCTCTGGTACCGGTGATGTCATCGACACCGCCGATGACCTGATCGCGATCGGCTCCGGCGGCCCC
>JAASSE010000186.1 GCA_021768055.1 Gammaproteobacteria bacterium
CGTGCATCTGGATCCGATCAAGTGTGACAACCCGATCGACAGGCATTTGACTTTGGCAAGGGCCATCGGTGTACGCGGTACGCCAGCCATTATCCTGGAAGATGGCACCATGTTGCCGGGCTATGTGCCTGTAAAGCAACTGGCTGCTGAACTCAACAGGCTGAACATCTCCGCGGCAAATACCACCGACTAAAAAATCACACTTTCACGATAAACATTTTTGTTGCAATCCCTGCATAAGTCATGGATGACTTATTTCAGGGCTGACTAAATATCATCGAGCCAGATCAGCTGTGCACTGTGGGTAAACAGTAAACCGCTTTTGATTGCATGATGTGGCCAGATTTTCCCGACACCCTCTTTATACAGCTGCATTTGAGATTTGAATGAATCCGCCAGTTCATGCAGTTCCGTTTCGTCTTTCATCTGGTGTGACTTGTAATCGATCAGTGTAATTTCTTCCGGCCTCAAGATCAGGCGGTCGATGATGCCATACACGGACTGGCCATCACGCTGGTACATAATGGGTAATTCGTTAAAACACTGCGTCCCGGCAGCTGGCCTGAACAACGGCGCGAACGCGGCATTCTCGACCGTGTCGTGAGCTTCTTTGATCCAGTTTGCCAGTTCGTCATCGTCCGTATTCATGCCGGTTTCCTGGCTGACCTGTTGCACCACCTGTTCAGTACTTAACGGCGTCGCCTTTGTCATCAAATCGAGGGCGCGATGAATAGTCGTGCCTCGCTTCATGCTTTCGTCCCGGTTCTGTGCGGTTGCGCCGGTTTCGGTAGCGTGAAAGCTGTGACTGGGCGCGATTATGTATTCGACATCAGCAGTTTCTGTAATCGGTTGTTGCAAGCGCGAATCAGGCGTTAACGGCAGCTCTTCGTGAGTCGCTTGCTTTTCCTGGTGCACCGTTTCGCCATCGTATGAACCGAAGCTGGTCCGGTAGACACCATCCGTGTCAGGCCGGGTAAGTGTGCCCACGGCGTTCTCGATCAACCGATACCAGCCGGACTGTTGCTTGGGTGCGAGGTTGACGCCGGTGATGATTAAATGCTGGCGTGCACGTGTAAGTGCGACGTACAGCAGATTCAGTTCTTCGCGGTATTGCGCCTGTTCTTTTTTCTGCAATACCTGCTGCGTGATTGTGTCGATACCGGATTGTGTCGTCAGCAACTGAAAACGTTCGGGCTTGCTGCAGCCGGCAGGCCAGTCGACCATGGCGGTATAGGCATTGTGTCTGTTCGCCTTGCTGTCACAATCAGCGAGAATGATCACAGGCGATTCCAGTCCCTTGCTGGCATGAATGGTCAACAGGCTGACACGCGCGCGTTCCTGTACCGATGCGGGTTCATCCGGACGGCTGTCCTTGTGCTCGCGAATACTGCGCAAATAGTTCAGGAAATGGCTCAGACTGGGGTAACGCCCGCTGTCCAGCTCGAGTGATAGTTCGTGAAAGCGCTGCAGGTTTGCCTTCACGCGCTGTTGTTGCGTTGCTGGTACCGAAGCAACATAACGTTGAATGATATTGCCTTCCGCATAAATACGATCGAGCAAGTCATGTACCGGCATGGTGTCGGCCAGCTTGCTCCAGTGCGGCAACAGACTGGCGGCACGCTTCAGCGGATGCGGGTGTTCCAGCTCCTGTGCAACAAGCTGCAGGCGCTCGTGCCATTTTTTATCGTGATGGCCACTGGCCAGCTTGATCAGGTCTTCATCCGAGGCAGCAAATACTGGTGATTTCAATACCTGTGCAATCGACAGCTTATTGAATGGCGTGATTAAACTGTCGAGCAGTTTCTCCAGGTCTTCTATCTCCTGGTTGTCCAGCAGGCTGCCGCGCTGGCTGCCGGTAAAGGGTATGTTGCGCTCACGCAGCACTGATTCGTATTCGTGCACATGGGTACGGTTGCGCAGCAGAATCATGATGTCGCCATAGTGGACCGGGCGAACTATCACGTCACCGTTACTGTTGCGATCGCTGATCAGGGCGGGTTTGTTTACCAGCTGTTCAATTTGCTCTGTAATCAGCTCTGCTTCGAGTGCACGCACCGTGTTCAGGTTCTGAGGCCGGGGCTGCAACAGGGGATTTCTCAACCCGGCAGGCAACTGCTCGTCGTTATCATCCTGTTCCATGTCACACAACGGAAACACGGTGACACTGCCTGGCAGTTGCCCAAGCTGTGTGGTGTGTGCTGAAAAGCCGGGCATTATCTGCTGAACCTCATCCTGCGCGAAGATTGCGTTGACCGTGTCGATGATAGCCGGAGAAGAACGCCATGATGCATCCAGGGGTATCGCTTCAGCATTAACCATCTGCGCCAACATTTCGGAGGCCTGCTGCTGCAGTTGCGGGTTGGCGCGACGAAAACTATAGATTGATTGTTTTTCATCACCGACGAGGAACATGCTGCGCGTGCGTTCAGACTCGCCGGCAGCAATTTCCTCAAGCAGTGGCAGTATCAATTGCCATTGTGTCGGGTTAGTGTCCTGGAATTCATCGATCAGTACATGGTTGATGCGCTGATCGATTTTGTACTGTATCCAGTGCGCGTTATCGGCCGTGTTCAGCAAGCGGTAGCAGTTCCATTCAAGATCGGCAAAATCCAGTACCCGCAGCTCGCGCTTGAGAAGCTGGTAATGCCTGATGTAGTTTTGCCCGGCCCGGTACCAGGCGTCATTCAGTGCCAGTGTTTGTCCTCGTTTGTACAGTTCAAGGGTCTTTTGCATGCTCTTGCAGATAAGCTGGTGCAGGGCCAGGAAGCGGGTTTCACCCTCGTTACCCATCAGTTGTGCCTGTTTTTTGCCTGGCTTGCGTACTTTTGCTTCGTGCTTTGCTGTTAAAAATACGGGCAGCATGGCCATCAAAGCCGTCTCACTGTCATCATGGCTTTCCAGTGCATGGTCAAGCTGATCAGCATGCCTGATGTTGGTGTCGGTGGGATTCTTGCGTAACAATGCACTGAATTCGGCTAGCTGCTCACAACCGGTCGTGTTGAAAAACTCATCGAACGGGTTAACTTCGACATCGATCTGCAAAAACTCCTGCAACTGTTCTGTAGCAAAAGCCGCTGCATCTTTTGTATTTTCAGTGTAAGCCCACCAGTCATTACGATATTGCAGCATGCTGTTGAGTGCAGTTCGAACATTGCTGGGGCCGTTACAGGATTGCATTAACACATCGAGGTCGCCGGCCAGCTCACCATCCGGTTCACGTGTTGCCTCTGCAAACAGTGCTTCCCAGGCCTGCTGCTGCAACAATGCAGTGCTCTCTATCAGCTCGAAACCGGGCGTGATATCAGCTTCAAGCGGAAAATGCGACAGGATATCCTGGCAAAACGAATGAAATGTTTGTAAACGTACGGGGAAGTCTGCGTGTAACAGATTTTCGTAAAGTACACGCGACTTTTTCATGTTTTCTGTAGTTGTTTTGCATCCGGACTGAATTAACAGCTTAGAGAGCGTTTCATTGTCCGCTATCGACATCTGGTACAGGCGTTCCTGTAAACGCAATTGCATTTCGGCAGCCGCTTTGCGGGTAAATGTCAGTGCAAGTATGCTGCCGGGCTCGGCACCGACCAGCAACAAACGTATGATGCGCGTGACCAGCAGCCAGGTTTTACCGCTGCCGGCAGATGCCGAAACAGTAGCATTGGTTTCCGGTTGCGCGGCAATCAGGCTGTCAGCGGGGCTGTTCGTTGCGTTCATAGGCTGATAGCATAGGTGCTCAGCGCAACGGAGTAAATCAGTGCAAGCGAAGCAGTGGATTCGACGCTCACAAGGCAACGCGATTGCACGTCTGATACACCGATGCCTGCCAATATGAAGCCACGTTTAGAAGGGTTATTTACAGAGAATGAGTAAATACGATGCCTCTGCTATTGAGGTATTAACCGGTCTC
>JAASSE010000001.1 GCA_021768055.1 Gammaproteobacteria bacterium
AAGGGGGTGTACGCATGATGTCGATACGCCCGGTACTGATCATGGCCGGCGGCACCGGCGGCCACGTATTCCCGGCGCTTGCGGTGGCAGACGAGCTGCGTGCGCGTGGGATACCGATCGTATGGCTGGGTACGCGCAGCGGTATCGAGGCGCGGCTGGTACCGCAGGCGGGTTACCCGATCGAGTGGCTCAGCATCACTGGCCTGCGCGGCAAGAATGTGGTGACACTGTTGCTGGCGCCGTTCCGGTTGTTACTGGCGTGTGCACAGGCGCTGCGCGTGATGTGGCAACGCAAACCCAGTGCGGTCCTGGGCATGGGTGGCTTTGCTGCCGGTCCCGGTGGTTTGATGGCCTGGCTAATGCGTCGTCCATTGTTGATCCATGAACAGAACGCCGTCGCCGGCCTCACCAACCGGTTGCTTGCCGGCCTTGCCAGCGATGTGCTGGAAGCCTTTCCGCACAGCTTCAACAAGGATGCGAATACGGTCGGCAATCCGGTACGCAATGACATTAAACAGCTGTCCGATCCGCAAACACGCATCAAGCAGCATAGCGGTGCCCTGCGCCTGCTGGTCATCGGCGGCAGCCTCGGCGCGGTACGCCTGAACCAGATCGTGCCGGAAGCCATCAGCAAGATAACACCGGATGCCCGGCCGGAAATACGGCATCAAACGGGCCAGGCCAATCTTGAAACCGCACGGGCCAATTATCAAAACGCCGGTGTTGCAGCTCAAGTTGAAGATTTCATCGATGACATGGCCGAAGCCTACGGCTGGGCTGACCTCGTCATCTGCCGTGCCGGTGCGATGACGGTGTTTGAGCTAGCCTCGGCCGGGGTGGCCTCGATCTTGGTGCCATACCCCTATGCGGTGGATGATCACCAGACATTGAATGCCAATTACCTGGTGGAAGCCGGAGCGGCAATTATTAGACAACAGGACGAACTCAGCAGCGAATGGCTGAGTGAGACTATCGCAAGGCTGTCACAACAACGTGACACACTGCTCAATATGGCCATGGCGGCACGCAACATGGCCAAACCAGACGCGGCCAATGATGTGGCAGATTGCTGTATGCAGGCGGGGGGGTTGGCATGATTACCGATCATTCAAGCCTGACGCCGTTCATGCAGCGTGTACGCAAGGTGCATTTTATTGGCATCGGTGGTGTCGGCATGAGCGGTATCGCTGAAGTCATGAATACCATCGGTTACGAAGTCAGCGGTTCCGATCAGTCCGAGAATGCCGCGACCAGGAAACTGCAAGCGGCGGGTATTAAGGTCTTCAAGGGCCATGCTGCGGAGAATGTTAGTGACGTTGATGTGGTGGTGACCTCCAGCGCGATCCCGGATGATAATCCTGAAGTGCGGGTCGCGCGCACATGCCTGATACCGGTGGTGCGGCGCGCTGAAATGCTGGCCGAGTTGATGCGCTTCAGCAACGGCATTGCTGTTGCCGGCACACATGGCAAAACCACAACCACCTCTTTAATCGCGAGTGTACTGGCGGAAGGTAAGCTTGATCCCACCTATGTTATCGGCGGCAAGCTCAACAGTTCTGCCAGCAATGCAAAACTTGGTAGTGGCCAGTACCTGGTGGCGGAAGCCGATGAGAGTGACGCCTCATTCCTGCATCTGCAGCCGATGCTGGCTGTCGTCACCAATGTCGATGCAGATCATTTGTCGACCTACGATGGCGATTTCAATCGCTTGCGTGACGCCTTTGTCGAGTTTCTGCACCACTTGCCGTTCTATGGCATGGCGGTGTTGTGTGTTGACGACGAGAACGTAAGAAAAATTGTTACCCAAATAGAGCGTCCGGTTATCCGTTATGGCATTGAACAGGATGCCGACATCTGTGCATCCAATATCAAGATGTCAGGATTACAAAGTACCTTTGATGTGATGTTGCCGAATAGCGACAAACCCATGAACGTAACGCTTAATCTTCCGGGGCGGCACAATATCCTGAATGCACTGGCTGCGATAGCGGTAGCTTATGAACTCGGTGTTGATCTTGATGCGATCAGTAATGCATTGAAAAACTTTGCCGGTATCGGCAGACGCATGCAGATGTACGGTGATATTGAAACACCCGCAGGTGTGATCACCATGGTCGACGATTACGGCCACCATCCCACCGAAGTGGCGGCGACCTTGCAGGCAGTGCGCGACAGCTGGCCGGATCAACGCCTGGTCGTGGTGTTTCAACCGCATCGCTACAGCCGCACCCAGGACCTGTTTGAAGATTTCACTTCAGTACTGGCGGACGTTGATGTGTTGCTGATATCGGAAGTCTACGCTGCCGGCGAGGAACCGATCTCCGGTGCCGATGCACGTTCATTGTGTGCCGCCATACGCCAGCGCGGCAAGGTCAACCCGATATTCATCGAAGATATTGATGAAGTCGACAAGGAGCTGATGGCCGTGTTGCAGCAAGGTGATGTGCTGCTGACCCTCGGTGCCGGCAGCATCGGACGGGTGGCATCGCATTTACCGCAAAAGTTGCAGGAGGCGGCATGATATGGAGGCAGCACCGCAGATGACAACTCCGCAACTGAAAGGTGAATTGCGTTACGACGAGCCCATGTCAAAGCATGTCAGCTGGCGCGCGGGCGGCAAGGCCCGGTGTTACTTCAAACCGGCTGATATTGAAGACCTTGCCAGCATGCTGGCGTCGTTACCGGATGATGAACAAATCCTGTGGACCGGACTGGGCAGTAATTTGCTGGTTCGCGATGGCGGTTTCGACGGTACCGTGATTGCCTTGCAGGGTGTATTGAATGAAATCGAGCTGCTTGCAAACAACCGTGTGTATGCCGGTGCCGGTGTTACTGGTTCCAGGCTGGCACGCTTCTGCGCCAGTCACGATCTTGTCGGCGCCGAGTTTTTTGCCGGTATTCCCGGCCTGGTCGGCGGCGCGCTGGCGATGAACGCCGGTGCCTTCGGCGGTGAAACCTGGCGCCACGTGTTGAAGGTTAAAACCATTGATCATCACGGCAGGGTGCACGAACGCAACGCCGATGAATACCAGGTCGGTTATCGTTCTGTCAGCGGACCGGCAGATGAATGGTTTATCGGTGCGACGCTGCAATTCGAACACGGTGACGGTGCAGCCGCCAGCGAGGCGATCAAGGCATTGCTGACAAAACGTGCCGCGACACAACCCACGGGTTCCGCCAGTTGCGGTTCTGTATTTACCAACCCGGAAAACGATCACGCGGCGCGCCTGATAGAAGCCTCCGGTTTGAAAGGTTACCGCATAGGTGGTGCGGTGGTTTCAGAAAAACATGCCAATTTCATTATCAATGACAACAATGCTACGGCCAGCGACATCGAATCATTGATCAAACACATTCAACAAGCTGTATCAGAACAACAGGGCGTAACACTGCACACGGAAGTGCGTATTGTTGGAGGCAGCAGTTGATGAATTCCGCCAACGCGAATTTTGGAAAAGTAGCGGTGCTCATGGGCGGCTGGTCGGCAGAACGGGAAATATCATTGCTCAGTGGTAATGCGGTATTGAATGCGTTGCAGCAAAGTAACGTCGATGCACACGGCATCGATGCGGACCACGGTATCGCCAGCGTGCTGGAACAGGGTGACTTTGATCGCGTTGTTATCATGTTGCATGGTCGTGGCGGTGAGGACGGTGCCATGCAGGGTTTGCTGGAAGTGCTCGACCTGCCGTACACCGGTTCAGGGGTGCTGGGTTCGGCGCTGGCAATGGACAAGCTACGCTGCAAGCAGGTGTGGACAGCGAGGGGACTGCCGACACCGGATTATGTTGTGCTGGAAAACGAACAGGATTGCCAGCAGGCGTTACAGCAGCTGGGACTGCCGCTCATTGTTAAACCGGTGCTTGAAGGTTCCAGCATCGGCATGAGCAAGGTCGAAGACGAAGCCGAGATGCTGCCTGCGTTTGAACTGGCAACCGATTGTAATGGCACCGTGATCGCGGAGAAATGGATCATCGGCGTGGAATATACCGCGGCGATATTGAACCGCGAGGTATTGCCGATGATACGACTCGAAACCAGCAGAAAATTTTATGACTACGTTGCCAAGTACGAAGCCGATGATACGCAGTACATCTGTCCCTGTGGGCTTGAACAGGAAACGGAAAGCCAGCTAGCACAAATGATGCTGGATGCGTTCGATACCATCGGTGCCAGCGGCTGGGGACGGGTTGATTTCATGCTGGACGAGCAGGGCGAGCCCTGGCTGATCGAGGCCAACACGGTGCCCGGCATGACCGACCATAGCCTGGTGCCGATTGCGGCGAAGCAGGCGGGCCTCAACTTTAATGAACTGGTGATCGAAATACTGAGGAGCAGCAATGGGCGCTAGACGCAGATACACACAACGGCAGCCGGGCGCGGGATTCAGGCGCTGGTTTATGCCGGTCATGATTGTGGCGCTGTTTTCGGCTGGCTGGTACACGGCCAAGAAGATGATCGATAACAGCATAACTATCGCCAACGTTGAGATCGAAGGCTCATTCGTGCATCTGTCGCAGGCTGATGTACAAGAAGCCGTCGGGCAGACACTGGAGGGCGGTTACTTTTCAACGGATATCGATCAGGTGAGAACTGTTTTACTGTCTTTGCCGTGGGTGCAGGATGCATCTATTCGCAGACAGTGGCCATCCTCTGTCAAGATTCGTGTTGTTGAAAAGACCCCGGTTGCATACTGGTCCGATGATGCCCTGTTAAGTGACCGTGGAGAGTTATTCAAGCCGGAACAAATCGACAGGAACATGAAACTGCCGCAAATCAACGGGCCAGAGGGCTTGCAGCACAAGGTATGGAGTTTACTGGTAACGCTGCACGAACAATTAAGTGAGATAGGGATTGAAGTTGAATCACTGGCACTGGATCAACGCAGGTCATGGTCGATGGTGTTGTCGAACGGTGTCGAGTTGCAACTTGGAAGGTATGATGCGGAAAAACGGATAAATCGTTTTATCAAGGTTTTTACCATGAAGAATGCGATTGATATTAACAAGATTGAATACGTCGACCTTCGATATCCGAATGGATTTGCAGTACGAAATAAAAAAGATAAGAAAGAGAGTAAAAACACTGCCAGTTTGAATAGTAAAAGGTGGGTAGCTCATGCATAATTCACCCGTTTTGTCTGAATGCTTTTTGTTTTATTGCATTGATGCGGCAATGCAGACGTACACCTTTGATGAGTCAAATAATAATGCTGAAGCAGGCGTTGGTATTACGCATGAAAGAGGCGCATAACAATGACTAAAAAGTCAGATAAGAACATGATAATCGGTCTCGATATCGGCACATCGAAAGTTGTCGCTATCGTTGGTGAGGTGAATCCGGACGGGGAGATCGAGATCGTTGGTCTTGGTTCACATCCATCACGCGGTCTCAAAAAAGGCGTGGTCGTGAACATCGAATCAACCGTGCAGTCGATCCAGCGAGCCGTTGAAGAAGCAGAACTGATGGCCGGTTGCCAGATACAATCCGTCTATGCGGGCATTGCCGGCAGTCACATACGCAGCCTGAATTCGCATGGCATCGTCGCCATCCGCGAACGCGAAGTCTCCAGCGGTGACCTTGACCGGGTCATTGATGCGGCGCGCGCAGTTGCGATTCCGGCTGACCAGCGCGTCCTGCATATCCTGCCGCAGGAATTCATCATCGATAACCAGGAAGGCATCCGCGAGCCCATCGGTATGTCCGGTGTGCGACTCGAGGCCAAGGTGCACCTCGTCACCGGCGCTGTCGGTGCAGCACAGAACATTATCAAATGTGTGCGCCGCTGCGGGCTGGATGTGGATGACATCATTCTTGAACAGCTCGCTTCCAGCTACTCGGTACTGACCGATGATGAAAAAGAGCTGGGTGTGTGCCTGGTGGATATCGGCGGCGGTACCACCGACATCGCGGTGTTCACCGATGGCGCCATCCGCCACACCGCCGTGATACCCATCGCCGGCGACCAGGTCACCAACGACATCGCGGTTGCACTGCGCACACCCACGCAATACGCCAATGACATCAAGATCAAGTATGCCTGTGCACTGCGCCAGCTGGCCAATCCCGATGAGACCATCGAGGTACCCAGCGTCGGCGACCGCCCACCGCGAAAGCTGTCACGCCAGACCCTGGCAGAAGTGGTCGAGCCCCGTTATGAAGAACTGCTATCGCTGGTGCAGGCGGAGTTGCGCAAGAGTGGCTTCGAAGAAATGATTGCGGCCGGCGTGGTATTGACCGGCGGCAGTTCAAAAATGGAAGGCGTAGTGGAATTGGCGGAAGAGATTTTTCACGTCCCGGTCAGACTGGGACTGCCACAGTATGTATCCGGCTTATCCGATGTGGTCAGGAATCCGATACATGCGACTGGCGTAGGACTCCTGTTGTTCGGTGATCAACACCGGGATTCAGGAACGAGCCACCTAATGATGGAAGGTGGCGTCAAGGGATTGTTTGAAAGGATGAAAAGCTGGTTTCAGGGAAACTTTTAGTAAATTAATAACAATAACCGGGATAACAAAGATGTATTCAAAAACAATAAAACTTACAGAGGTGAACAATCATGTTTGAACTTATGGACTCTGTAGCACAAGACGCGGTCATCAAGGTGATTGGCGTAGGTGGCGGCGGCGGCAACGCCGTTCAACATATGGTGTCGAGTGGTATCAGCGGTGTGGATTTTATCTGCGCCAATACTGATGCACAGGCATTAAATAAAGTGACTGATGCAAAGTCACTGCAGATTGGTTGCAACATTACCAAGGGTCTTGGGGCAGGTGCGACGCCAGATATTGGTCAGCAAGCAGCACTTGAAGATCGTGAGCTGATACAGGAAGCAATCGTAAACTCCGACATGCTGTTTATCACTGCCGGTATGGGTGGTGGCACGGGCACGGGTGCTGCACCGGTAGTTGCACAACTTGCACGCGAGATGGGTGTCCTGGTCGTGGGTGTCGTCACCAAGCCGTTTGCATTCGAAGGTAGTACGCGAATGAAGATCGCAATGCAGGGCATCAAGGACCTGACGCATCACGTCGATTCCTTAATCACAATCCCGAACGACAAGTTGCTCGATGTTTATGGTCGTGACTTTGACCTGATGAATGCATTCAAGGGGGCGAATGATGTTCTTCATGGTGCTGTTCAGGGTATTACCGAACTGATCACCAATCCGGGCGTGATTAACGTGGACTTTGCCGATGTGCGTACCGTAATGTCGCAAATGGGTATGGGCATGATGGGATCCGGCAAGTCAACCGGCGAGGGTCGTGCAACGGCAGCGGCGCAGGCGGCTATCGCCAGCCCGTTACTCGAAGATGTAAACTTGGCCGGCGCCAAAGGCATTCTGGTGAATGTAACCGGTGCCAACATGACACTGGGCGAATACCAGGACATTGGCGATGTGGTCAGCTCGTTTGCTTCTGAAGATGCAACCGTGGTCATGGGCACCGCAATCGATGAAATGCTGGATGACCAGATCAGGGTAACGGTGGTCGCTACTGGTCTTGGGCACCCCAACATTCCGGTCGCACCGAGCAAGCCGAAAGTCGTCAAGCCCGACGGTGAGCTGGATATCGAAACCCTGGACAAGCCGACCGTGCTGAGGAACAACAAGGTGCCTGATGAGTACGATGAGGAGTTGCTGGACATCCCTGCATTTTTGCGCCGTCAGGCCGATTGATGGCGGGAGACTGGCGAAAATTGATGGAAATTGACGAAAATTTATGATTTCAGTGAAAATTTTCGTACAAGTTTTAGGAAATATGTGCCCTGAGGTGTTATAAGTAAACAGGGAAAACTGGAAAACGCTTCCAATTTAAGTGCAGTTTGTGTGAGAATACGCGAATTTTCCGCAAATGCGCCCTTGGCGCTATTCTCAAGAATAAAGGAAACAGGGCTTTGATCAAGCAAAGAACGCTGAAGAATGTGATTCGTGCCACCGGCGTGGGGCTGCATTCAGGCGAGAAAGTATATATGACACTGCGACCTGCGCCTGCAGATACAGGTGTCATATTTCGCAGGATTGATCTGAACGACCCTGTAGATATCAAGGCCACAGCTGAAAATGTCGGCCCGACAACCTTGTCAACAACGCTTGAAGTAGATGGTGTTCAGGTGTCCACTGTTGAACATTTGTTGTCAGCGATGGCCGGTCTTGGCATCGACAATGCTTATGTTGATCTCAGCGCGGCTGAAGTTCCGATCATGGATGGTAGTTCCGGTCCGTTCGTGTTTCTTATCCAGTCAGCCGGTATCGCAGAGCAAGACGCGCCAAAACGTTTTATCCGCATCAAGAAATCGATTGTTGTAGAAGAAAAAGACAAATGGGCCCGGTTTGATCCATTTGATGGATTCAAGGTAAGTTTCACCATCGATTTCAACCATCCAGTATTTAAAGGCAGACCGCGCAAGGCGGAAGTCGACTTCTCCACGACCTCATTTGTAAAAGAAGTCAGCCGGGCAAGAACCTTCGGCTTCATGAGTGATATCGAGCAACTTCGATCGCAGAACCTCGCCCTCGGTGGCAGTATTGATAATGCCGTAGTCGTTGATGAATACCGCGTACTTAATGAAGACGGCCTTCGTTACGACGACGAATTTGTAAAACACAAAATCCTCGATGCTATCGGTGATCTTTATCTACTGGGCCACAGCTTAATCGGCGCTTTCTCGGGTTACCGCTCAGGCCATGCTCTCAATAACAAGTTATTAAAAGCCCTGTGTGCAGATCAAACAGCCTGGGAAGAAGTGACGTTTGAGGATGACGAGGCCGCATCGCCAATCTCCTATACCCAGCCGCTGCAGGCGACTTAAGCACAGACCTTAATTTTTTAAGTTGGCTCGTTTTTCGAAGTGCGAGCCGCCAGATTTTTCAATGCGTCCCGCAAATCCTTGTCCTCAATATATGAAGCCGTCTGACTGATCAATTCACTTGATTGCTGGCTGATTTGCCGTGGTTTGGCTTTAACAGGCTTCTCGTCCAGCAACGGTTTCGAATTCACGGGTCGACTGAAGACCTGTATATGGTGTAGATTAGGCCTGCCGTTGCTTTGCAGTATGGCAAGTATCTGTGGGCCCAGTTGTCGTAATCGTGTTGTCCAAACAGGCGAGTCAGTCATAATTACAACCGTCCTGTCGCGAATATTGGCAACATGGTAATGACCGTCACTTTCAGGGGGGAGTTCGCTACGCAGCAATGAAGTCAAGCGCCTGAGCTCCTGCGCGCGCTTTTTCAACGAGTCGTCGAGTCTGGAATTAAATAAGTCCAAAATTGCAATAAATTCCGGCTATTGGTCTATGCTTAAAGTTGCTGCACACAAAAAAAATCGACCATGAATATCATTTTTCTCGGTAAATTCAGAGGCAGACCCGTACGTTGTCAGATCGGTGGAGGCTGGCAAAAACTGGCCTGTCTGAGCACCATCTTAACAGTTCTGGCTGTGGTTGCCGGTACTGGCTTCTGGTGGGGCTACACTACCAAGGAAATCGTGCAACTTACTGTTTTAGAACAGGAAATTGCAAAAGAGAAGGCTCTGATCGAGCAAACCCGCATGACCGCCCAGTCCGATCTCGATGCTCTTGCAGCCCATATCGGCCAAATGCAGGCCAATGTAACCCGTCTGAATGCGCTGGGACAGCGCCTGGTTACCGTGACCAAGCTGGACAAGGGTGAGTTCGATTTTGAACGAAAACCGGCCTATGGCGGCCCGCATGAACCTGCCACCGGTACCACCATGGATCTGAACACGGTACTGACAGAATTGAACGAAGAGCTGCACAGCCGCGAACAACAGCTGTCATTGCTGGAAGACGTGATTATGCGCAGCGAGCTGATGAAAGAAGCCAGCCCAAGCGGTCGGCCGATCAAAAAAGGCTGGATCTCGTCCTATTACGGTAAACGCACCGATCCGTTCAGCGGCAAGATCGAAATGCACAAGGGCATGGACTTTGCCGGCAAGGCGGGCAGTGACGTCGTCGCCGTTGCCAGCGGTGTGGTGACCTGGACAGGTGACCGCTACGGCTATGGCAATCTGGTCGAAATCAACCACGGCAATGGCTATGTTACCCGCTACGGTCATAATGATGATATCGTGGTAAACATCGGTGACAGTGTCGAACGTGGTCAGGCCATTGCAAAAATGGGCTCAACCGGCCGCTCAACAGGCCCACATGTACACTTTGAAGTGCTGTTGAATGACCGCCAGATAGATCCGATCCGTTTCGTCCAGTCCAAAGGTTGATAAGCAGCTGTAATTCCTCGCTGAATCCCTTAATCTACTGTGACCGGGAGACCATTCTCGGGCATAATATACGCCTTTATTTTTGACCCAGTTTGCAAACACGCCTGATCGGCACGATTTTCTACCCGACAAATGATTACAAACCTCACCCGCAAGATTTTTGGCAGCCGTAATGAGCGCATTATTAAACGGCACAGCAAGACGGTTGAAATCATCAACCAGCTTGAAGCTGAGATCGAGGCCCTGAGTGATGAACAGCTCGCAGCCAGGACGCTGGAGTTCCGTCAACGTTACAACGATGGTGAAAGCCTGGATGATTTATTGCCAGAAGCATTCGCGGTAGTGCGGGAAGCCGGCAAGCGCGTGCTCAACATGCGCCACTTCGATGTCCAGTTGATTGGCGGCATGGTTCTGCACAGCGGCAAGATTGCAGAAATGCGCACCGGTGAGGGCAAAACACTGGTGGCAACACTGGCGGCGTATCTGAATGCGATTCCGGGCAAGGGCGTGCATATCGTTACGGTGAATGACTATCTGGCCAGACGCGATGCGGCATGGATGGGCAAGATCTACAACTTTCTCGGCATGACTACAGGCGTCAGTGTTGCCGGTATGGAGCATGCAGACAAGAAGCAGGCTTATGCGTGCGACATTACCTACGGTACCAATAACGAGTTCGGTTTTGATTATCTGCGCGACAACATGGCTTTTACTGCCGAGGACAAGGTCCAGTGTGAGCTTAATTTTGCGATCGTGGATGAAGTCGACTCTATTCTCATTGATGAGGCACGCACACCGTTGATCATATCCGGTGCCGTCGACGAAAGCAGCGACCTGCACGTGCGTTTCAAGGACATCGTCAAAAAACTTGAACGTGGAGAACACAAAGGCAAGGATGAGCCGGAAGAGGGTGATTTCAGTATTGATGAAAAACAGCGTGCCGTGCACATCACCGAACAGGGTCACCAGCATGTAGAACAGATTCTGATTGATGAAGGCATCCTGCCGGAGAATGAAAGTCTCTACAGCGCGAAGAATATCAACCTGCTGCATTATCTGAATGCCGCGCTGCGCGCCAATAACGTGTTTGAGCGTGACGTCCACTACATCGTACAAGACAATCAAGTCGTCATCGTCGATGAGTTTACCGGCCGTACTATGTCGGGCAGGCGCTGGTCGGACGGTTTGCACCAGGCGGTTGAAGCCAAGGAAAATGTGCCAATTCAGAGCGAGAACCAGACGCTGGCGTCGATCACGTTCCAGAACTATTTCAGGCTGTACAACAAACTCTCGGGCATGACCGGTACCGCCGATACCGAAGCTCCCGAGTTGATGCAGATCTACAGCCTCGAAGTTATCATCGTGCCGACTAACAAGACCATGATACGCGCCGATCTGACCGACCAGGTGTATCTGACCAAGGATGAAAAATATGATGCGGTCATCACTGACATCAAGGATTGTATCGAACGCAAGCAACCGGTGCTGGTGGGCACCGCCTCGATTGAAGTGTCCGAGCATATCTCCAGGTTACTCAAAAACCTTGGCATTCAGCACAACACCCTGAACGCCAAGCAGCATGAAAACGAGGCGCATATCATCGAACACGCTGGTCGTCCCGGGGCAGTCACCATCGCCACCAACATGGCCGGTCGCGGTACCGATATCGTGCTCGGCGGTAACCTCGAGGCCGAGCTCACGGCGAAGCCGGATGCCAGCGAGACGGAACAGCAAAAGATCAGGGATGACTGGCAGCAGCGTCATAATGTAGTGCTCGAAGCCGGCGGGCTGCACGTGATCGGCAGTGAGCGCCACGAGTCACGCCGTATCGACAACCAGCTACGCGGCCGTTCCGGGCGCCAGGGCGATGCCGGTTCCAGCCGGTTTTACCTGTCACTGCAGGACGACCTGATGCGCATCTTCGCTTCCGACAAGGTGGGTGCACTGATGAAGCGGCTGGGTATGGAGAAGGGTGAATCGATCGAACACCCCTGGGTCACGCGTGCCATCGAAAATGCGCAGCGCAAGGTCGAAGGCCATAACTTCGATATCCGCAAGCAGCTACTCGAATACGACGATGTCGCCAATGATCAGCGCAAGGTGATCTACGCGCAGCGCAATGAAATGATGGCGACCGATGACCTGTCCGATGTGGTGAAAAATATCCGTGAGGATGCGGTGAATGACATCGTCTCGGGCCACATCCCTTATGGCAGTCTCGATGAACAATGGGACCTGGAAGGGCTGGAAGAAGCGCTCGATGATGAGTTCGGCCTGGCGATGCCCATCAGGCAATGGATGGAACAAGACCATGATCTGAATGAAGAGGGCCTGCGCGAACGTATTCTCGACACCCTGGTGAAGGATTACGAAGAAAAGGAACAGATGGTCGGCACTGATACCATGCGCCAGTACGAGAAATTTATCCTGCTGCAGGTGCTGGACAGGTTATGGAAAGAGCATCTGGCTGCAATGGATTATCTGCGCCAGAGTATCGGCCTGCGCGGTTACGCGCAAAAGAATCCCAAGCAGGAATACAAGCGTGAATCGTTCGAGATGTTCACGGAACTGCTCGAGCGTATCAAGCACGAGGCGGTGACGTTGTTGTCGAAAGTCCAGATTCGTGAACCCGAGGAAGTCGAAGATCTTGAACAACAAGGCTACCAGCAGCCGGCCAATGTGAGTTATCAGCATCAGCAGGCCGATGCGCTGCACGACACCGCACCGGAGCAAGGCGCAGAAGCGGCACGACCACAGCAGCCCTATGTACGCGGCGACAGAAAGATCGGCAGAAACGAACCCTGTTATTGCGGCTCCGGCAAGAAATACAAACACTGCCACGGCAAGCTGAACTGATTGTGCAGCATGGCTGTCGGTCTATCTGAACCAGAAAATCTGCTGCCTGTTGCCGGCGTTGAACTGGCAGCCATCTCCGCAGGCATCAAGGCCAATCAACAGGATGATCTGGTACTGCTCAAGCTGGAACAGGGTTCATGCTGTGCCGCTGTTTTCACCCGCAATGCGTTTTGTGCAGCACCCGTGATCATCGCCAGGGAGCATCTAAAACTGGCATCACCCCGGGCGCTGCTGATCAATTCAGGCAATGCCAATGCTGGCACCGGTGAGCAGGGGCTAGAGGATGCCCGGCAAAGCTGCGCCCTGGTCGCCGAGGTCATCGGTTGTGAACCCCAGGAGGTACTGCCGTTCTCCACTGGCGTGATTGGAGAAAATCTGCCGATGCAGAAGCTGCAAAGCGGTATCGCCCGCTTACCGGGCAAGCTGGGTGCTGACAACTGGCTGCTGGCGGCGCGCGGCATCATGACCACGGATACGCTGGCTAAAGCCGTGTCGAGTACCGTGACGGTGGATGCGACCGAAGTCACCATCACCGGTATCGCCAAAGGCGCCGGCATGATTCGACCGGACATGGCCACGATGCTGGCGTTCATCAGCACCGATGCAACAGTTGAACCGGACTGGCTGCAACAGTGTCTGCATGCAGCAGTGAAAATCTCGTTCAATTGCATCACCGTCGATGGCGATACCTCAACCAATGACGCCTGCATACTCACCGCAACCGGCGCATCCGGCAGTCGCATGCTTGCAGGCGAGTGTGATGACAGCAAGCAATTTGTCCAGGTGCTTACCGATGTTTGTACCCGCCTGGCGCAGGCGATCGTTCGCGACGGCGAGGGCGCCAGCAAGTTTGTGACCATCATTGTTGATTCAGCTGCGGATGAAGCCGAGGCCCGGCGCGTCGCCTACACCATTGCGCATTCGCCACTGGTCAAAACCGCCTTGTTCGCGAGTGATCCGAACTGGGGCAGGATACTCGCTGCAGTCGGTCGTGCCGCTCTGGATGACCTGGACATCGATACCATCAGGATATTTCTTGACGATGTCTGTATTGTCAGTAATGGCGGGCGCGATGCGGCCTACCAGGAAGATATGGGCCAGCAGGTCATGAGCCAGGATGAAATCACCATACGCGTTGAACTCAATCGTGGCGAACAGCAGGCAACGGTGTGGACCTCTGACCTGTCTTACGACTACGTAAAAATCAATGCCGAGTACCGCACCTGATTCGTGAGCGACGAAGTGATACATGTTGCCGTTGCGGCCGTCATCGACAATGGCAGGGTGCTGATCAGTCAGCGTAAGGAGGGCACCCACCTTGAGGGTTACTGGGAATTTCCCGGCGGCAAGCTGGAGCCGGGAGAGTCCATCGAATCCGGTTTGAGGCGGGAGCTGCGTGAAGAACTGGCTATCGAACCACTGAGCTACCGGCCCCTGATCAAGGTCCGGCATCAATACCCGGAAAAATCCGTGTTACTGGATGTGTGGAAAGTCGATGCCTACAGCGGGGTAGCGGCAAGTGTTGAAGGGCAGGCGATAGAATGGCGCGTCATTGACGAGCTCGTGCCATTGAGTTTTCCTCCGGCTGATGTACCCGTGATCACGGCGCTGTCTTTACCTGCGTGTCATTTAATAACCGGCAAGTTTACAGACCTGGCAGATTTTGAATCCCGCCTGGGTGAGTCGCTGAACAACGGTATCGAAATCGTGCAATGTCGGATTACACACGACTGGCTGCAGCAAAACAGCTTGTCGCTGGCACTGGATGTGATGAATGTTTCCAAACTGCTGTGCCGGCAACATGACGCGGACCTGTTGTTCAATGTTCCCGACGAGCTCGGTCTGCACGTCACCGAAGGCAGGCACTTTAACAGTCGGCAACTACAGCAAATGGATACGCGCCCGGATTTGAAGCTGGTGTCGGCTTCCTGCCACAGCCGGCAGGAACTGGAACTGGCGCAGGCCAAAGGTGTGGATTATGCGTTTTTATCGCCGGTACAGAAAACGCAGAGCCACCCCGATGCACAGCCTCTGGGTTGGGACGGTTTCAGCGATATCATTGACGGCATCAATATGCCCGTGTACGCACTCGGCGGTGTCAGCGGCAATGATGTTGAGACAGCCTGGCTCGCCGGCGCGCAGGGCGTCGCCGCCATCGGTGCTTTCTGGGGAAGTTAAACCTATAGATCCTAGATCCTAGTTCCTTGGCTCAAACGGAACACAGCCTCAGCAAGAAGGGTACGTCCTCGGTGTACTGTTCCGGACGATCGGACGGGTTCGTGTTTGACATGAAGCGGATCGTGAAGCGGTGCTTGCCGCCGCTGATCTCGGGATAACACTCCAGGTGGTTTGCCAGTGCGATGCGCACCAGTTGTACCCCCTGGTTGGTGTCGATGACACGCTGGTAAAAACCCTTGGCGGCAGTTTCCTCGGTGTCATCTGAAGAGTTTCTCAGCACCTCCAGTACCATGCGCACGGAATCTTCCAGTACCCTGAAGGGTTCGAACCATTGCTGCAGGTGCTCGCGCCGGGTATGCTCCGGCCGGTTTAACCAGAACTGGAATGCAGGGAGGTCGAAATCACAGATTGGGCCCGGCACCGAGCTTTTCTGGCGGATTGAACTGAGCAGGTCCGAGTTCTGGGTCGCTTGCCCGAGCTGGCCACTGATGGACTGCAACTGTGAGATCAGCCCTGATTGCCGTTCGAGTACCGAGGCCAGCTGGGCCTGGTCAATCTGCGGGCGTTTTTTCAGGCGTTCAAGGCGCTGGTGTTGACGCTCCAGCTCTTTCAGGACTTCAAGTTTGATGTCGCTGCGCGTGGTGAAAGAAAGCACGTCCGTGATTGCTGCAATCGCGATGGGATTGTCCCACGCGGTACCGTGTTCGACGTGATAAGCAAACTGCTTGAACAGGTTCTCCAGCCTGAGAAACGTACGGATGCGTTCGTTAAGTGGCTGTTCGTAGATGATGTGGTCGGTCACGGGCAGTCCATTCAATAATTCGGCGGGATTTTTGCATAAATCGGATACATCATAAAGTTACCTCAGCCTGTAGCCGAACAATATTGTTCATGCAGTTGTGCAACAGCATTGCGTAGCTCATCCAATGTGCCGTTGTTGTCGAGATTGTCATCCGCTGCCGCTTCACGTTCAGCATCACTCGCCTGGCTGTTGATGATGGAAGCGATCTGTTGCATGCTGCGGGCGTCTCTGTAGGCGACCCGTCTGATGCGTACCGCTTCATCCGCATGGACGACGAGGATTCTGTCGACCAGGTCGCTTTGACCGGATTCAATCAGCAGGGGGATCACCACGACGATATAAGGTTCCGCGCTGTGCATTTGCGTGAATTCCCGAATTTGTTGCCGCACTTGCGGATGGATGATGGCCTCGAGCTGTTGCTTTTTGGCATGATCGTGAAACACGATGTCAGCCAGTTCAGCCCTGTCCAGTTCGCCTTCCATGTTGACTATTGATTCGCCGAACAGATCGACAATGGCATTGAAGGTATCGGTTCCGGACTGCGTGAGTGTGTGCACAATGACATCGGCATCGATAACAGCAACACCCAGTTCGGTAAAAAACCTTGCGGCTTCTGATTTGCCGCTGCCGATTCCGCCTGTAAGACCGACAACTAACATTACTGCAAGGTGGTGAGATAGGCCTGGTTGATTTCCTGTCCCCACATCAATGCGATCCAGCCCGCAGCAGCGAGATAGGGACCGAAAGGAATGGGTTGCTGCGAACGGGCTTTGCCTGTCACCAGCATGATGACGCCGACACAGGCGCCAACCACCGAGGATACCAGGATGATCTGCGGCAGCATGGTCCAGCCCAGCCAGGCACCCATGGCGGCGAGCAGCTTGAAG
>JAASSE010000025.1 GCA_021768055.1 Gammaproteobacteria bacterium
AATAACGGGTGGTCAGGAAGCGAATATTCCGCTGACCGTATCTATACTGCTGCTCAAGCTGATACTGTTAACCGTTGCTTCCTACTACATTGTGAAATATGTCATTACCGCCCTGTACATCAAGTTCGATACCATCAGGGAACATACCTTCATAATGTCACTGGGCTGGGGTCTGATCGTTGCAGGCACTGCCGATTACATCGGCCTGTCCTACGAAATGGGTGCTTTTATCGCAGGTGTTTCGCTGGCAACCGTACCGATCGCACTGATTATTGCAGAAGAGCTAAAACCGTTACGCGACTTTTTCCTGGTGTTGTTTTTCTTTTCCATCGGCGCGCAGTTCGACTACCTGGTCACAGAGGAAGTCATCCTGCAGGGTCTGGTTATCACGATATTGCTGATGATACTCAAGCCCTATATTTTCAAATGGAGTTTCAAGTCCATTGGCGAGAAGGACCGCATCGCCGGTGAACTGGGTGTGCGCCTGGGACAAGCCAGCGAGTTTTCCCTGCTAGTTGCCTACAGTGCGGTTTTCGCCGGTGTCATTGAGTTGAGATCGTCGTACCTGATCCAGATCGTGGTGATTCTGACATTTATCATCTCAACCTACTGGGTCACCAACAGGTACCCGACACCGATATCCAGCAAGCCGAGCCAGCGGCGGGATTGATTCGCACACGGGTGACTAACCCGCATTTCTCACCAGGCCGCAGCAACATCAAGGTAACATCATGATGATAAATCATGAAGCCCGATATTAAACCGGGACAAGCCGTCTGCTTGTACGCTCTTTCGTTTCATGCGCATCTGTCTCGCCTCTGCGCACGCATCTTCCCTCAAACCATAGCTATGGCTATGCTTTTCAGTCCAGACGCGCACGCAGAAACACGACAGCCGCACCTGAATCCGAAATCCCGGTTAGGAATGCGGGCTAGCGTTCAATCAGTGGCATTGGCCTGAACGGGCCAAGATAGTGTATTCGCCACCAGTTGCCGGTAAGCTGCCTTTCATCGGGGCTGGTGAACTCGTATTCGAATGCAAGCACGCGTATGGCAGTAGGCGGCCTGTGCTGGAACGGGTTGTATTCTAACTGGGCCGTTACCGTTTCCGAATTGTCCATCAATGCCCACAGGAAACCATCGAACCAGTCGAGAAAGAACGGGTTTAGCGGCACGAACCACATCATCCAGTCGATGCGCGGTTGGTGTGGCACCACGAACGACATGCCCTTGTAGGGTTCGCCCGGTTTGTATTTAAACCGGTAAGGCAGCCAGTGCTCGCCATCGATACTGCCTTCGATGACAAGTTCAACACGCCTTTGCTCAACGGTGGGGAAGACATGATACTTGTTGGCCATCGACCAGCGCTGAATATAATCCAGTGCCAGTTTCATATTGCCCGTGGTCGGCCTTTCAGTTGCCATCTCGATAATCTGGATTGAACTCACCAGGATGATCAAGCCGGCAAGAAAATTCCTTATTGCTGTTTCATATACGGTGGCAGCAGAGGCCGGTCCTGTTTTAACCAGCAGGTTGATGATGTTGACTGGAAGAACACGCTTGAGCGCCCTGTCATCAAACAGAAACAGGCAAAGGAATATGGTCAAGATATTGAACCAGTTATGGTTGCTGGTAGCGATGATCAGAAACTGCATGCCGAGTGTGAGCCAGGCGGCAATAAAACGGTATTTTCTCGACATGAACATCATGAACGGTACTACCAGTTCGATAAATAGTGTCGCTGCGGTTGCCAGTATCAGTATCCATGCAGGTAAATGATGCGCATACCAGGCACCCACATGGGGCAGGGGCTGCGTTTCAAAGTAAAAGGTGAGGGCACTCAAACCCGCCCAGCCAGGATCATTGCTGACGATCTTGGACAGGCCGGAAAGGAACCTGAGTCTGAATAACAGCCAGCGGTAAAGGAAGATAATGATGCGCGAATCGGGCCGCAGAAAGATAGCGAGGAAGCCTGCTTCCATCAGCAGGTAGTCCCACTGGAAATTCATGAATACCTGTCCGGCATGGAACAGTGACAGGTACAGCAGGTAAAGCACAATCAGTGATGCACGGGTCCTGTAATTTAAAAAAACCAGGATGGATAATGCGCAACCAACCCAGGCGGCTGCTTTCAGCGCGGTATCGCCGGCATTGATCCAGAATATGGTCGGATATATGAAGTATTTTTCCCAGCCGCGGTTGGCTGAAGTGTGTTCGAGCAGCTGCGATAATGGCAGGATGCCGTCGGGGCCGGCGAGTGCGGTTATCTGGCCTGACAATGACGCAAAGGCGGCAAAGTAAACCAGTGCCAGCAGCCGTATGAACAAAGCAGCTACGATGACATAGGAGTTATTCCCGGGCTCGGTGGCTTGGCTTTTGAACATTGCTCACACTATAGCATTTACTGAAACCCGCCCAAATATATCATGCATGAATCTGTAGATTATATCGGGCAGTGCACCATGCTATCTGGTTCAGGCATTTGCTAACGATCTGAAGTGGTCATTAGTTACTGATATGTTAAATTGAAATCCTGCGCAGCAATGAAACCAACGCAACTCAAGGAATAATCCTATGGAGCGAGTAAGAATTGGCTCGAATTATTTAACCCAGCCAAGGTGGAAGGTAATTATCGGTGTACCGCTTATCTATCTGCCACTTATAACTACAACACCGTTTGTGCTACTTAGTGTAATACTGGTCAAAACACATTTGAAATGGATTGGTGGCATGAATATTCGCTCATATTGGGAATTTGTCCCTGCCTGGGCTTCACACCGTTATCATTATGCTAACCAGATAACTTATTCCACCGGTGCCGGTTGGTATAATCTGCGTGCGCACAAGTTCTACTGGATCTTTAATTGCAAATTATATTGTCCTTTAAGTGTTGCCTTGTACAGATATGCAGCTTATCTCGTGATGATCGTTGAGAACTGGTGGTGTCCATTTGATCATGACAAGAAAGAAGAATATAACGAATGTGCTATCGACAAGTCTTACTGGCACTTGCATACTGTAGAGCGTGAAAAACTTCATCCTGATGATCAGAACAATCCGATCTGGAATGAAGATGCTCACCAGTCAGAGATTAATAAAGCAGGTTAGTCAGCATCTTGCCTGTTTGTGATGGAGTTCTACAGTGAAAAACATACTCTTGGCAATTGAAAGTTGCGAGACGACGACAGTTACCTCACCTGTTGTGGAAAAAACTATTGAACTGGCCAGTGCTTTTTCAAGCAAAGTCTGGGTGCTTCATGTGGTGCCGCCTTCACGCCAGCCCCCCTATAATGTTGATAGCAAGGTGTCACGCAATGAAGTCGCGGCCGAGCTTCGTCGTGAGCATGATTTTTTGCAACAACTGGCAAAATGTATGCGGGAAAGGAATATCGAGGCAACGGCGTTGCTAATAGAGGGGAAGATTGTCAGAACAATAATGAATGAGGCCGAACGACTGGGTATTGATCTGGTTGTTGTGGGCTGTCACAAGCGTGGTCGTTTATATGGCGCTTTACTGGACGATACTGAAGAAGGTTTGTTGAGTAAATGTGCGCGACCGATTATGTTCGTTCCAGCCTGATTATATGTTCCTGCCGAACACTAGTCGCAATACCGCTCCAGGTATTCAATGAATTGTGATCTCGGAATCATTTCTGCGCCCAGACTTTCCATATGTTTTGAGTAAACCTGTACATCGATCAGTGCAGGTTTGATGGTATTGCATAAATACTCCAGTGCGACTTTTGAGGCATCGGTCTCCCTGCTGAACATGGATTCTCCGAAAAATACCTTGCCTAATTGAATACCATAAAGACCACCGGCCAGTTTGTCGTCTTTCCAGCATTCTACTGAATGTGCATAACCAAGCTCATGCATGTGGCTATAAGCCTCCAGCATATTATGGGTAATCCAGGTGCCGCTATCATCCTTGCGTGGTGCTGCGCAGGCGAGCATGGTCTGTCTGAAAGCGGTGTCCTGTTTAATCATGTACGGACGTTTATTGAGTGTCTTGCGCAGGCTGTTGGATATTTTCAGTTTCTGCGGAAACAGTACGCAGCGCGGGTCGGGTGACCACCACAGAATTGGCTGGCCCTCCGAATACCAGGGGAAGATGCCTTTGCGGTAAGCCTTGAGAAGCATCCCCGGCGATAACGAACCACCAGCGGCGAGCAGTCCGTCGGGTTCTGTCATTGCCAGTTCTACAGGCGGAAACTCGTAGTCAGTGTCCTCGAGCCATGTGATTGAAGGCATGCACTAGAAGCTGTGTCTGAAGATCGTGGTCTGTGGTTTGGCCAGCTCGTTTTCGTTCTGGAACATGCTGCCGGACCAGGTCGGATCCTGGCGCTTGGTATAATCATGAACCGGCAATATTTCGGTCTTGAGCCTGGATTCGGGTATCATTTCTTCACCATTCCTGCGCCACTGGTATTCTTCCTGTGGTTCTGCACGCCAGGTTGGCTGGTCCTCGTAAACAACATCGGACAGCGGCGTACGGTATGACTCGGGAAGATCCAGCAAGCCGTTGCTGTCGGCGATCGCCACCGCACTGAGCAGCAGTAATGGCACAAGCCACAGCGGCTGCTGATTCGGCTGGATTGCGTGCATCGTTGCAGTCATTTATTACTTGGCTACCTTGCGACGCCACTTAAGTGACTTGAACCAGTAGGTATACGAACTCTTGATCCAGGAATCGGCTTCATGTGCGGCGACCCATGAGTTCAGGTAAGCCAGCATCTCGGGGTTGCGCTTGTTGATTGCAAACGCTTCCCGCGTGGTCAGCAGGGGTTTTTCCAGTGGCAGGTCAACCGAGTCCGGGTTTTGCAAAGAGACATAACTCGGTGCAGGGTCTGATGCAACGAATGCATGAATGGTGCCATTGACGACGGCATCCGCTGCTTGCTGCTGGTTCTTGAATGTTTCCAGGCGTGCTTTCGGAAATATTTTCGGCACCAGGGTTTCCGAGACTGTGCCTTTGACAACACCGATATACACTTTGCCGCTATTAAGATCCTTGATGCTGGTGAAGTCCTTGGTCAAAGCCAGGTTCGATACCAGGCTGTAGCCTGAGGATGAATAGGGATTGCTGAACGTAATCTTGAGACTGCGTTTCGGTGTTATGGATATGCCCGAAGCAATAATGTCGATTTCCTTGTTGAGCAGTGCTGGAATCATCTGGTCCCATTGATATTCCTTGTAAACAGGTTTGACGCCCATGTCCCTGGCAAGCTGTTTAGTGATATCAATTTCAAAGCCAATGTGGTTGCCGTCCTTGTCTTTCATTACCCACGGTGCCATGTTTGAAATACCGACGCGAATTTCACCGCGCTTGAGGATTTCATCAAATACATCCCCGGCGGCTGCAGACGTGTTTGCTATGCCCAGTAGCATGAAAAGGGCGATGATTCGGGAGAAAAATTTCATGTAACGGTCCAGATAAGTTCGCTGATTCTGTAAAGGCGCCATCCTATGTAAGCGCATGGCGTTATTCAAGTTATTTGTTCGGAGTTTGGCAATTCAGGCTTCATCAAGTTCAGTTTTTCTGTATGGCTGGCTACCCATAAGTTGTTGATAATAGTCATCCAGTGCTGCGTCTTCATATTCGAGATGGCGGCGTATTGCGTCCCTGAAGCCTTCATGCACAAGCCAGTGTGCGGAACGTGTTCGAGTCGGCATATAACCACGGGCGATCTTATGTTCGCCCTGGGCACCGGGCTCGAAACGCTGCAGTCCATGACGAATGCAATATTCGATACCGGCGTAATAACAAACTTCGAAATGCAGGTTGTCATAATCTTCGTAACAACCCCAATGCCTGCCGTACAACGTGTCATTGCTTTCAAAACAGATCGCGCCGGCGACGATGTTGCCCTCATGCATGGCCAGGATTGCCAGCAGGCGATGCGCCATCGCCTGGAAGAATTCCAGTGTCAACGTAGGCGTGCCTGACTTGCGCATGAAGGTGATGCGGTAAAAATCATACAGCGTGTTCCATTGCTGCTGATTCAGCTCACTGCCGTTAATAACCTCGATTGAAATACCTGCATCAACAACTTTCTTACGGTCGCGCTTGATGTTTTTGCGCTTCTTGCTGTTCAACTGCGACAGAAAGTGGTCAAAACTTTCGTAGTCCTGGTTATGCCAGTGAAACTGGTAGTCGCTGCGCAACAGCATGCCGGCGTGCTCGAGTGCGCGCAGGTCGTCATCGCTGCAAAACAGCCAGTGTGCGGAGGAGAGCTGGTGTTCGGCAACAACATCGACCGCGTTTTGTATCAGCCGCTGCCTGATCACCGCTGTGTCTGTATTGCCGTGACATAGCAGGCGCGGACCCAATGCCGGTGTGAACGGTACCGCGATCAGCAGCTTCGGATAATAGGCGACGCCGTTGCGTTGATAGGCATCAGCCCAGGCCCAGTCAAACACGAATTCGCCGTATGAATTGTTTTTGAAATAGGCCGGACTCGCCCCGACCAGTCGGTCATGGTCGTACACCAGCAGGTGGTTGGGCTGCCAGCCCCACGGCTGCAGACAATCATGCTGTTCCAATGCGTTCAGGAAGTCATGCTGGATAAACGGATTGTCACAACCCGTAAGCGCATTCCAGTCTGCTGCATTGATTTCGGCAAGCGATGAAACTGATGTCAGTTTCATGTGAGTGCGGTTTACTCAGGCTGTCTCGTCGGCCTGTTCATTTGTTCATCGAGGTACTTTTCCGCATCCAGCGCTGCCATGCAGCCGCTGCCAGCGGAGGTAACCGCCTGCCGGTATACATGGTCCATCACGTCTCCGGCGGCAAATACACCGGGAACACTGGTGGCGGTGGCATTGCCATCGGTACCGCTTTGTACCTTGAGGTAACCGTTGTTCATTTCAAGCTGGCCTTCGAATATGGCCGTGTTCGGCTTGTGGCCGATGGCAACAAAAACACCTGATACATCGATATCCGTGGTGGAGCCGTCCTTCACGTTCTTGATGCGAATACCCGTTACCCCGCTGTCATCACCCAGTACTTCATCGAGAACGCTGTCCCAGGCCATGGTGATATTGCCGTTCTCGACTTTTTCCATCAGGTGGTCCTGCAGGATTTTCTCGGCACGCAGTGCATCGCGGCGATGCACGACAGTAACTTCCGAGGCAATGTTGGAAAGATACAGCGCTTCTTCAACAGCAGTGTTACCGCCGCCGATTACTGCCACTTTCTGTTGTTTATAAAAGAAGCCGTCACAGGTCGCGCAGGCGGAGACGCCTTTGCCCATGAAGGCTTTTTCCGAATCCAGGCCAAGGTACATCGCGCTCGCACCGGTGGCTATAATCAGTGCGTCACAGGTAAACTCGTTGGAATCACCGCTGAGCTTGAACGGTCGCTGATCAAGTTGAACCGAGTTGATCTGGTCAAAAATAATTTCGGTGCCAAAGCGTTCGGCATGTTTTTGCATGCGTTCCATCAATGCGGGACCCTGCACACCGTCATTGTCGCCGGGCCAGTTATCGACATCGGTGGTCGTCGTAAGCTGACCTCCCATTTCGAGTCCTGTGACAAGAACGGGTTTCAGATTTGCGCGTGCAGCATAAACTGCCGCGGTATAGCCTGCCGGACCTGATCCCAGGATCAGTACTTGACAGTGTTTAACTTCGCTCATGTAAATGTCTCCGGTAAGCTACGGGATTCTCAGCGGGGCATATATTAGCAAATCTTTATGAATCCCGTGAATGGCAACGGGTCAAATGAAAAATACAGCTACATAGGACAGGAAATGAATACGGGAATTCCACTAGAAGTAATGTACGGCGAAGGCCGCGTAGCATTGGTACCGGGATCATGTGCACAACTGACTGCAGCCGGACACAAGGTGTTCATGGAAGCCGGCGCCGGTCTTGGCAGCGGTTACAAGGATTACGATTACATCAATGCCGGTGTTGAAATTGTTAAAGACAAGGCGGCACTGTTTGAAGCCGCCGAGTTGATCGTCAAGGTCAAACAGCCGCTGGAAGCCGGGTTGCAACATCTGGCTGATAAACATTGCATCTTCAGTTTTCTGCACCTGGCGCCGCAGCCGGAACTGACACAACGGCTGTGCGATTTAGGTCTCACCGCGATTGCCTTTGAAGCCGTCGTTGATGAAGCCGGCAAACGGCCATTGCTGGCACCGATGAGTGCAATTGCCGGTCGGCTTGCGGTACTCGGTGG
>JAASSE010000187.1 GCA_021768055.1 Gammaproteobacteria bacterium
ACCGCGCGAGTCCTTTTCAGTATTCTCCAGGGTAAAACTGCCCTGTCCGTCAGACTCCCAGCTGACCGCCTCGTCCTTGCCGGCACCAGCACGGCGGCTGACAACGGTAACTTTGTCGGCAACGATGAAACTGGAATAGAAACCGACGCCGAACTGGCCGATCATCTGTGCATCCTTGGCCTGATCACCGGTCAGTGACTCGAGAAATTTCTTCGTTCCGGAGCTGGCAATGGTACCGATGTTATCGATGATTTCATCGCGCGTCATGCCAATGCCGTTATCGGTAACGGTGACGGTCCTGTTGTCCTTGTCAAAGTCGACGGTTATCTTTAAATCACCATCGCCCTCATAAAGATCATCATTACCCAGTGCTTCAAAGCGCAGCTTGTCACAGGCATCGGATGCATTCGAAATCAGTTCGCGCAGGAAGATTTCCTTGTTGGAATACAGCGAATGCGTCATCAGATGCAGGATCTGGCGCGCTTCGGTCTGGAACTCGAGGGTTTCTTTACCGGTATCTACACTCATCAATCACTCCAAAATAACAGGTAAATATTGGTTATTGGGGGTATATGGGGGCGCTATTCTAACTTATCAACGCACAGCGTTAAACTGTAAATAAATCAATCAACTACGGGCAATTTCAGGGTACGGGTATCCGCTATAGGGCGCCTCGCCTTGAGGGTCTTGCGCACCGGTCTGAGCAGTTTCTCCGCGGTTGCGCGGTAGGAGGTCAGCTTGCCGCCGACAATCGAGATGACGCGCGGCCGCGATGCATTGTCTTGCAGCAGGTGCGTATCACGTGAGCGTTTGAAGGTAGCGCCTTCGCCGCCGGGCAGAACGCGCAATCCGGCAAACGATTCAATGATATCTTTGTGCACCAGGTTGCTGTCAAAGTAATGATTGTAGATATACAGCAGGTAATGAATTTCCTTTTCCAGTGGACACACTTTCGCCGGGTCGCCGCTATAAACATTTTCGGTTGTGCCAATCATGATGTGGTCTTTCCAGGGCGTGACAAACACAGCACGGCCATCCTGTGGTGCTTCTAGATAATAGGGATGATTGATTTCGCCCGGAACCACGATGTGTGTGCCCTGCACCAGGTCGATGTTGGCCGTTTGCAGGCCTAGGCCATTACTGTCCTTGATCCTGTTAAGTACACGGTTAACCCAGGCACCGGCCGCGTTCACCAGTACACCTGCTTTAACGCTTACAGACTCATTGTCTTTGTTGTAGCTGACTTCAACGCCGTTTGGCGTGACGCTTGCCTGTGCCATTGTTGCACTGGTAATGACCTCTGCACCCAGTGATCGTGCCGACTCGAGTACACAGCGGGTCAGGCGCGCATCATCGGTCCTGGCATCGTAGTAACCAAACACGGTATCGAGATCCTGCGTTTTCAGTCCATCCATTTGATGCCAATGTATTTTGGCGATTCTGTGAAACGGCTTGAAGCTGAATAACGAATAGATGCTCAACCCCAGTGCGATCTTCCAGGGCCGGCGGGAAGTCTGCTTGTAAACCGGTATATAAAACGGTACCAGTTCAACCAGATCAGGTGCATTGCGCAACAGCATGGCGCGCTCGCGCAGACACTCGTGCACCAGTCTGAATTCACCGGATTCTAGATAACGCAAGCCGCCGTGTATCAGTTTTGAAGAACGACTCGAGGTGCCTTGCGCAACTTTATCGAACTGTTCCAGCACCAGCACGGAATAGCCTGCAGCGGCGGCCACCTGCGCAGCACCGGCTCCATGAATTCCGGCACCGATAATGACGACATCATAAGTTACCGACATGCTTTCTCTCTCAATACATAATGCTGCAACATGCTCCCGATATCACGTGTTTCGATTAACTGCGCCCCCTTGCTCGCCCAGTCGATTGCCAACTGTGGATCGGTAATATCGTACAGCATCCATTGCCATCGTCCTTGCCACAGTACGCTATCGACTTTGTTATAGTTACAAATCAGGTAATCAGGCAGGTGCTGTTCGGCCAGCTTGTGATGCTCTTCGTCGAATGCATCGATCACCCAGCCGGTCCTGATCTCACCTGCCTGCCGGGTATAGATGATCGCAGCGAGACTGTAGGATATGAGCACACACTGCTGTTTATAGTGTTCGAGTTGTGCCAGCAGTACATCCATGACGGCAGACACGCCCCACTGATCAAGACTCTCATCCTTGATTTCAACGAATGCGGTTACCATGGGGTATTTCGCCAGCAACTCGAGTGCTTGCGCCAGTGTCGGTGGTGTCTCCGGCCTGAATGCATCGTGCAGGCGTTCAGGCTCATGCACGCTGATTGCATTACTGTCGTAAGCTTCAAACACGCTTTGTTCAATTCCGGCAGTGCGCAGGAAATTATCGTCGTGCAACAATACCAGCTCTGATTCAGCATTCATTTGCACATCGAACTCGATCATGCAGGCGCCTGCCTTGATCGCAGCATCGATACTACTGATGGTGTTTTCAGGGTAGCTCTCCATGAAGCCACGGTGTGCCACCAGGATAGGAATACTCATATCTGCCCCTGCTCCGGCTTGTCGGCCAACAGACGTTCAAGCCCGGCCATAAATACGGTATAGCGCTGCATCAGGGCCGCGTCTGTTACCGGTTCGAAAGTTGCATGCGTTTGCTGATCTTGCCAGAGCGAGGGGCGACCGGCCGCCAGCCATGCCACACCGCGTGCGGTTGCTTCAACCTGCTCTGGCCGTTCGATGATCAGCCCGCTCAGGTTACTGAGCTTCTGACACAAACCATCGAGATTTGCCATCCCGCCTGCCACCACTATTTTATGTATCGGTGATTCATGTTGCATCAGTTCGAGATTTGCCTGGATCAGGAACACGATGCTTTCGATAACGGCTACGGCTTTGGCGGCATCAGTGCCATATCCTTCGGTAATGAATTGCGGCTCAATACGTGCCGTCATCCACGGCGTGCCCAGGCCACCAACTGTATTGAGGAACACCGGCGGCTCATCGATCTCTGCAAGCCATTGCGGCAAGCGTTGTTGCAGCTGTTCGATATGCCATTTCTGGCTGGCCCAGCTTAATGCATTACCGGCACCGTTGATGGTGGCCTCGCGCAGGTAATCGACCCGGTCACCGTCTGCGTAGGCAATGCCGGTAAGCTGATCGGTGCTTTCACTGTAACTACTCAGCCTGCGCAAGATAAAAGCACCGCTGCCGATATTCACCAGTGCAGTATGTTCATCCAGCTCGCCCGCACCATAGATAGCAGCATTCTGATCACCGCAAACAGCTGTCACCGGTACCTTGGTATCAAGCAAGCAGCCGTAGTCTGTACACATCGGCTTACACGTTGGCAGGTAATTAATATCAATGTCGAACCATTCACATAATGTTTGTGACCAGTTCAGGCTGGCCAGTTCGAACAGTTGCGTGCGCTGCGCATTACTGTAGTCAATTACATAGTCCTTGTTACTCAATAAATGGTAAAGCAGGTAGCTGATCAAGGGCGACAGATACAGTTGGGATAATTCCGTCTCAGGGTACCTTGTGTTGTGAAGCAGCCAGTTCATTTTGCTGGCGCTGTAATAAGGTGTCAGCGGTAAGCCTGTCAGTTGGCGGATGTGCTGCTGCTTTTCAGCAATGGCATCAATGTAATCCGATGCGCGGGTATCCTGCCAGCTCAACGCGGGACTGAGTGCATGGCCGTCCCGGCTCCATAACAGGGCTGTCGAGCGCTGGGTTGCAATACCGCACGCTTTGATATCCTCAATACGGTAATGCTCATTACCGTCCAGGATCTTGCGTATGACGGTATGCACAGAATCCAGCAGCAGACGAGCATCATATTCAGCGCGAACATCATCCCGTTTGAGCTGGACTTTATACC
>JAASSE010000188.1 GCA_021768055.1 Gammaproteobacteria bacterium
ACTGTATTCAGCCGGCCTTAACAGTATCTGCTGCAGGAAGGCATCGGCGATCACGTCCTTGACGATAATTTCACTGCCGGTTCTCGGGTTGTTGAAGCGGCACCAGGGGCCGCCATCGATTTCACTGGCACCGAATTCTTCCCTGGCCAGCTCATAACCCCATGATTTAAAACTACCTTCGGTGAATTTCATGATGTTGCCCTTGTGTACCAGCGTCACCGAAGGGCGGTCGTTGTCGATCGCATACTGAATGGCTTTACGCACCAGGCGCTTGGTGCCTTCCGAGGAAACAGGCTTGACGCCGATGCCCGCGGTGTCGGGAAAACGGATCTTGGTCACACCCATTTCATTCTGAAGAAAATCAATGACTTTCTTCACTTCGGCTGTACCTGCCTCCCATTCGATGCCGGCATAGATGTCTTCCGAATTTTCGCGGAAAATTACCATATTGGTCTTCTCCGGCTCCTTCAGCGGGCTGGGTGTGCCGTCAAAATAGCGCACCGGTCGTTGGCACACATACAGATCCAGTTCCTGGCGCAGCATCACATTGAGCGAGCGTATACCACCGCCCACCGGCGTCGTTAGCGGTCCCTTGATCGCCACCAGGTATTCCTTGATTGCCTGCATGGTTTCATCCGGCATCCAGGTATCAGCGCCGTAGACTTCATTGGCTTTTTCACCAGCGTAAATTTCCATCCAGGCGATTTTTCGGCTACCGCCATAGGCTTTTTCCACGGCGGCATCGACCACGGTGCGCATCACCGGGGTAATGTCGACACCAATCCCGTCACCCTCGATGAAAGGAATGATGGGCTGGTCCGGGACATTCAGCGAGTTGTCAGCGTTGGCGGTGATTTTCTCGCCCGCGGACGGAATTTCGATATGTTCAAATGCCATGAAGGTATCCTGTAAGTTAAGTATATGATTTATAAGGGTGTTTAAATACTTGTGATGGGAATTTTACATCAGAAAACACTAATACAATAGTCACGCTGGTGACTGGTGACTCAGGGCGCTGTACTTGTTACCAGGAGAGGATAAACCGCAATATTCTTTATCTTACCGTGGAGGCAAGGAGAACAACTAGAAGTTTTATTGCTCACCGGTGGCGAACATAAGCACCGTGGACTTGAGTTCCTTTTTCAGTTTTTTATCGACTTCCGCACGCATGCGGTCATCGAGCTGGCCTTGCTGTTGCGCTGAAACTTTTAGCGGCCATGATTTGTTGCCCATCACGGAACCCTGCGGGTTTACCAGCCTGAGGTTCAAGGTGCCGCGCAACCAGTACCAGCCTTCGCGCTGCAAGGGATCCTGGGTTTCGATACTGGCAGACAGAATGTAACCGCGCGTACTGGTGCTGTTGGCAAAACCGGCATTGGCCATGGCGCCGTGCAAAACCTTGTCTAGCCCGCCAACCGCATCTTCCCGCACCTGGCCTGTCATGTTGAGCAAGCGTAATGTGGTTTGCTGCTGCTGCCTGAGTTCTGCCGCGTTCCAGCTCGACGGTTTGCCCCTGCCCCTGAGGTCGATAATTTTCAGCGTACCCTGCAACGCGGTACGCTCCTGCTGTCTGGTGATGGCATCCTGCAGATCGGCGATTTTAAGCAAGGGATCTTTTTGGCTGTCGACGCTTGTCATGGTGAATGCAATTTCACGATCAAGCCGGTTAATCTCGTCACGGATATTGTTGCTCGCCTGCGCCCGGTCGAGTACGGCCAGTGCATAGTAAGTCAGGTCATCCGGACTCTGCCATTGTTCAGCTATGCGTGCACCCTGAATCATCTTGTCGGTTTGAATGTTGACCTGGCTGGCAATACGCGCTGAAGACTGTACCGATTCGACGTCGCCGGATTTATGCGTTTGAACGTCCTGTGTGGTGGTCGAAGATTCACGAATGTGCAGTTCAAATATTTTTACCAGGTTGCCGAGCGCACGGTCACTTGCCAGTTCCGCTTTGGATGCAGACCCGGTTGCATAAACATAGCTTGTGTTAGGGTACTGGGCTGGTTCGCCGCGAAGCCAGTCCGGCTTGTCACCGTCATTAACGACTGCCGCCGACTGCAGACAACCGCTTAGCAGCAGGCACAGTATTGGTAAAATGTTTTTGAATCGCATCATGTCAGTATTATTTCTTCGCTGTCTTGAATGCCTCAAGTGGAACCGGCGCCACCCAGTGGCGTGTCAGAAAGGTGCGTTGTTTTGGTTGAATATCCACTGCTGCATCGATCGAATCAACCACCCTGCCGGCTGCATTGACCAGCTCGATGCTTACCTGTTGCTGGCCGGTGGGCAGCATCACGCGCGCCATCTCGATCTGTTGCGGCAAGGTGGACCAGCTGCGTGTGTCTGCTCGCTCGGTTGCGAGATTGGTCACTGTCATCAGGAATCCCGCCAGGGCGTGCTGCTCCGTCGCCTGTTTCTGTGTCTCGTGCTTCAGTACAGCCCTGGCGATGGCACGCGTCATGATCATCGGCATCTCGTCATCCAGTGCCTGCCTGGCCAGACTGTCAATATTCTCAACTGTTTCAAGCGGGAAGTGTTTGCCGCTGATGTTCAAGCGTGCACTGTTCAACATGGCTGGCTCGGCTTCATATAACGGAAATGCGATCCTTAGATTACCCTGAACTTCTGCTGAAAACGTCATGATTGCAGATTCTGTTCTGATGGGTGCAAGACCGTTGTTAAGTACAACAATCAGTTCGCCGAAATTTCCACCCAGTTTCCTTGGTTTGAAATTTACCATGCCGAACTCGGACTTGAGTTGCCGGTATTCATCCCACAAACCCTGACTAGCAAGCACACGAAGCAGGTCGCGCTTGAGCATAAGGGGGACTTCAATTCGCTGCTCGTTGCGGGTTGCTACATAAATGTCGCGGGCCTTGCGGTACGATACCAGCGCCTGATCTTCCTCACCCAGCGCCTCGTAAATCATGCCCGCGAAATAACGCACATATGGATCTTCGTCGGGTTCTTCACCCCACTCCATCATCTTCACATCAGCCTGCAGGATCTCGACACGGGCTGAATCGTACTCACCCAACTGCAGGTAGTTCATTGCCATGTAGGCGTGCAGTAATACCTGTTCATAACGATCGCCCTTGTAATCACGGACTGCATCATTGATAGCAATCGAACCAGCTACATCGGTGACGCTGATGCCGTACAGGGCTTCCATGTGCTGCTTGGCAATTTCGAATATTTCATTACTGCCGGTGAAATCATTGGTCATGCGCCGCAACATGCCCTTGTTCAGGCAGGCAAGAACGTCTTCCTTGTTTTCGTCCTCTTTCTCTGCTGTCGCTTGTGCAAGATCAGCACGCCCGATCAGCAGATTGTCGCGCATTGAACCGGCTTGCTCGGAATAGGTTGCACACCCACCCAGATAGAGCGCAAGAACAGCCAGCAGAATCCTGGAACAGATCCCGCCTCCCGCTTCGATAGACATGGCGGCAAACTCCCTTCAGTTGTGCACTGTTTGTCAGGTTAGTTTATTTACCAGCGAAGTCCGCTTTTCTCGACAGTTTTCTTGATTTTTTTCTGGCCTACCCAGACCTTCCTGTTGCTTGCAAGATCAATCAAGGTCATATCGACCTGGTAAAAGCGTGCCTGTTCGCCGGATACTGCATCGACGATGGTATTGATGCTGCCCTTGAGCATGTAGTCGGCGCCAATCTCCTGTCCCATAGCCTTGCGGGTTTCTTCCGTTGCATGCAGGTCCTGGTCCGTGCGTTCGGCGCGAATCTCCTGTCGCTCTGTACTCGATGCGACAAAATCAACTTCACCGGAATTAATAAATCAAACCGAGATAGAAAGGCTCAAACTCAAGGAAATGCACGGCCAGAACTGGGCAAAACGGTATCATAACA
>JAASSE010000189.1 GCA_021768055.1 Gammaproteobacteria bacterium
ACAGCAGTGATCATGTACATGTTTGACAGTACATCAGCAAGGCGGCCGGAAATTTTTTCACGCCTTTTCAATGAACCGCCCAGTATGGCAATACAGAAATCCGTCATTAATGCGAACGCTGAGCTCATTCGCACCAGCTGGCGATAGTAATAGCGCGTGACCTTGTCGCCCGGCGTGCGCAGCAATCTTGCACCGGTAATACCCATCCAGAAAGTACGCACAATGTTGCTCATGATAAAGCCCGCGTGCGCAAACAGGGCCTTGTCGAATTCTTTCAGGCCTTTCTTCTTGTCAGGATTATGAAATGCCGCAACTTCCTTGAGCAGGTAAGGGTGGCTGCGCATTGCACCCTGACCAAAGATGATCATGGTGCGGGTAAGAATATTGGCGCCTTCCACCGTGATGCCTACGGGTATCAATTGATAGGCGCGGCCGAGAAAATTATTCGGCCCCATGCTGATGCCATGACCGCCGTGAACATCCATCGCGTGGTTCACTACCTCGCGCATACGCTCCATTAACTGTTGCTTCACGATGCCGGAGATCACTGAAGGTACTTCGCCGGCGTCCAGTGCCGACAGCACCAGCAAACGACCGGCATCGAGCGCATAAGCCTGGCCGCCGATTTGTGCCAGCGCTTCTTCCACACCCTCAAAATGTCCGATCGGTGTCCTGAATTGCCTGCGGATCAGAGAATAAGCACCGGTCAAACGTGACGCTGTCTTGCTGGCAGCGGTTCCCAGTGCAGGCAACGAGATAGCGCGGCCGTCTGCCAGGCATTCCATTAACATGGACCAGCCCTTGCCGATATATTCTTCACCGCCAATGATCCAGTCGAGCGGTATGAAAACATCCTTGCCGCGGATCGGACCATTCATGAACGCCTGGTTGGAAGGGAAGTGGCGCCTGCCGACTTCAACGCCTTCGGTATCGCGTTTAACCAGCGCCAGTGTAATGCCACGGTCTTCAACATCACTGAGCAAATGGTCCGGGTCAAACAACTTGAAGGCAATGCCCAGCAAGGTTGCCACCGGCGCGAGCGTGATATAACGCTTGTCCCAGTTGAGGCGCACACCCAACACATCATCCTTGCCTTCGAAGTTGCCGTAGCAGACAACACCCGTGTCCGGCATTGCACCGGCATCACTGCCGGCATCCGGACCGGTCAAACCGAAGCAGGGAATTTCTTCACCTTTCGCCAAACGTGGCAGGTAATAATCTTTCTGTTCCTGGGTGCCATAGGTCATCAACAATTTGCCCGGACCCAGTGAATTCGGCACCATCACAGTAACTCCGGTTGAACCGCTGCGACTACCGAGCTTCATTACAACTTCAGAATGCGCCAGTGCGGAATAACCGAGGCCACCGTATTCCTTGGGTATGATCATGGCGAAGAAGCCGTTGTCTTTGATGAACTGCCAGGCTTCAGGTGACAGATCAAAATTCTCGTGCGTAATTTCCCAGTCATTCGACATGCGGCACAGTTCTTCAACGGGGCCATCCAGGAATGCCTGTTCTTCTTCCGTGAGCTGGGGTTTTGGCATGGTACGTATTTTGTTGAAGTCCGGTTTGCCGCTGAACAATTCACCTTCCCACCAGACATCACCAGCATCGAGCGCTTCCTGCTCGGTTTGAGAAATAGTCGGCATCGCCGATGCCATACCTTTAAACAACGGCATGCTGATCAGGTTCTTGCGCAGCACCTGTACATTTAATGGAATCACCACGGCGGCATAGATGACCCACAGTAGCGATTTCGTTGCCGTACTGATTTCCGGGCAGAAGTGCACCGCAACAAGTCCTGCTGCAACCAGAAGCGACCAGGTAATTAAAGACACACGGAAATAAACGGCAACGGCCGTTATCAGGATAAATAAGCCAATCCAGAGCAGCATGGCAGCTTCCTTTTATACGTTTTGTTGTTGTTTAAGATTCTGATCTGATCCGTCAGGTTCCACATTCTCTTCAGCAGCATCTTCAACCACGGGTTTTTCCGGCGCAGGGATCACGCTAGCGCCTGATGCATGAACGCCGATATTGACCAGGTCCAGTGCCTCCTTGTCGAGTACGACACCATCACCGGCTGCGCTGCTATGTACACCTGAACGATCCCACGGTAACTTGCGGTATACCGCGAGGTCATCAAGATCAAGCAATGGGTATTTAATAACGTCAAAATAGGGAGAGCGGTCGAAGTCGGAAGGTGTAATCAACATGGTATTGCGTCGGTACATTTTCACTTCACCGTTTTCATCCTGGTGCAATAAAGGTCGAATGGGAAACTGAACCGAGGCGAACGCTTCAGCCATCATTGCCGAACACACGGTCTTGGTCGGACGCCCGGCATTGTGTTCAAACAGGCTCGACTGCCAGCGTTTCGGAATCCACCAGTAGGGGAACAGAAAACGTGCAAGGTCCATCAACTGCCGCACATTGTAATCAGTGCCCAGCTGGTACACAGCGTAATTGATCACACGCTGGGCATCGCTGCGCGTCAAGCCACGTGGCCTGCAAATGCGCAGGTGTTCGTTATCATATTTTCGCAGTGGTGAAACAATGGTTCCCTGGCCTAGCAACGACTCGGCAATCAATTGTTCATCGGGGCCGCAATCGCAGAATTTAACGATACGTTTGCGCACATCCTCATCATCAATGTCATGCAGGCGGCCCAGGTACAGGGTGGAGTGTGACCAGATACTGGTAGAAATGGTCTTGATGATGCCGCTAACATTCGAGCGGCCTTCGACCAGCACGACATCGCCCGGTCGCAGTTCATAGCGCAGCTTGTCGAAGTCCGACAGTGGGATTCCCAGATTGTCATGCTCGTGCATGAGCCATTTAACGATCCGGTCCCAGAGAAAATCCCTTACCTTGTTGAACGGCCAAATCATACCAGTACGCTTTTATCGTGCCTCTATATTAATAGTGTAGTTTTAATATAAGACATTTGCCTTATTTCCCGGTTCAATTTTTGATTTAAGTTACTGATTTTTTGAAATATTTTCTGATAGTGTGAACAACCTCTCATTTGTATTCTGCGACAAGTGAAACCGCTATATCCATCTTTTCAACAGGGGTATAAAAGTGTGGTGAAAACCGGATGCCGCCACCGCGGCTTGCGCACAGCACGTTGTTTCCCTGCAGGTGCTTGTACAGCTGTTCGACTTCCGTCCCACGCTTCCTGAACAACACGATGCCGGCGCGCCGGTTCGCATCAGCCGGGCTCAGAATTTCAACACCATCAATGTCCTGTAATGCTTCATACAGGTAATTGGCATTACTCAGCACCCGCGTCTGTACGTTGCGTATGCCGATATCGAGCAGCATTCCCACGGACGCATGCAAGGCCGTGATACCGAGCATGTTGGGGCTGCCGCATTCAAATCGTCTTGCGGTTTTGTCAGGTTCCCATTCGCGCCGGTCAAAGTCTGAAAAATCCTGCATCATGTGCCAGCCGTACTGTTTCAGCTCCAGCCTGTCGATGAGCGCTTCACGGCAGTAAAACACGGCACAGCCTTCGGCCGACAGCATCCATTTGTGTCCGTCAGCGGCGACGAAATCCGCATTGCATTCCTGAGCATCGAATTCCAGTGCACCGATCGACTGGATCGCATCTACGCAAAATAATGTGTCGTTTTCATGACAGGCATTGCCCAGGGTTTCCAGTTCGAGCCTTAGTCCGGTGGCGTACTGTACCGAGCTACAACTCAACAGGCGTGTGCGACTGTCCATCGCCTGCAGCAGATCCTGTTCCGGCGTGTCGGTCCCGGTCACCGCAACCATGCGCGTCTCGACGCCTTTCGATTCTAGCGATTGCCACACGATGCGGTTGGAAGGAAACTCTTCTGCC
>JAASSE010000190.1 GCA_021768055.1 Gammaproteobacteria bacterium
ATCGAATCTGCTCACAGCTCCCCGCGAAAGAACTTAGACACCAACATAACTTATGCCTGCACCCTCATTCACGCTGCCTGTGCCGGACAATAATGCCCGGCGGATGACCACCGGCTGGTTGCTGCTGGGTCTTGCGGCGCTGGTGATCGGCGGCCTGTTCACCATCTTGATCGTGCTCTCACGCACACCCTTCTTCCAGGAAATCATCCCCTGGGTGGATTTTTTTCGTACTGCCCTGGTCGTCCACGTCGACCTGACCGTACTGGTCTGGTTCCTGGCCTTTGCAGGTGTACTGTGGAGCTATAACAGTTCAAACCGCTGTCTACGTTGCGGCTGGGCTGCGCTGTTCCTGGCTGTCGCGGGCACATTGATCATTACATTGTCGCCGTTCACCGGTGAAAGTTATCCGCTGATGAACAATTACGTACCGGTACTGCAAAGCACCACATTTTTTATCGGCCTGGGCGTGTTCGGTATCGGTTTCAGCGTACTGGTGCTGCGCACCTTGTTTGCAGCGTGGAACGCGGGAACAAAAATCGATGGTGTTGACGCGTTACGCTTCGGCCTGTTTGTTGCGGTACTGGCATCATTGTTCTCGATTGCTGCACTCGTGTTTTCCTATCTCGGTATCGACGAAGGCTTTCAAGGCGAGGCTTATTATGACCGCCTGTTCTGGGGCAGCGGTCATATCATCCAGTTCAGTCATACCCAGTTGATGTTGGTTGCCTGGCTGTGGCTGGCGAGTGTCAGCGGCGCCTATCTCAGACTGTCACCGCGCGTGGTGCTGATACTGTTCGCGCTGGGACTGTCACCGCTGCTGATGGTACCGATTATTTACCTGCGCTTCGATGTCAGTTCCGGTGGCCACCTGTTCTGGTTCATGCAACTAATGAAGTATGGCGGCGCGCTGGCCGCTGTCCCTATTGGCCTGGCAATGGTGCTGGCCGTCATCGAAAGGTGGCGCCCCACCCCGGGTTACGAGATTGAACGCAGCGCGTTGATATATTCGGTATTGCTGTTCGGTGTCGGCGGTATTATCGGTTTCATGATCAAGGGCAGCAACGTAACAGTACCGGCCCATTATCACGGCTCCATTGTCGGCGTAACCATCGCCTTCATGGGCATGACCTATCATCTGCTGCCTCATCTGGGTTTCAGAAAAGTCAGCGGACGTGCCGCCCGCTGGCAGCCGGGAATCTACGGCAGCGGTCAGCTGCTGCATATCATCGGCCTGGCCTGGTCCGGCGGTTATGGCGTGCAGCGTAAAACCGCCGGCGCCGAACAGGGACTGGAGCAGTTTGAACAAATCGCGGGTATGGGGTTGATGGGCCTGGGCGGTCTGATCTCGATTGTTGGCGGTGTGATGTTTCTGGTTGTTGTTTACCTCGCAATGAGACCCGGCAAGGATTAGGCGTCACCTTTCACCAAACCCGGCCAGGGCTACGGCCATCTGTTCATCATCTCCCCTGATAGCTGTCTGAGCTGTATCTTGCAGCGTCTATTGCCGTGTCCCCACACGTGCAATACTAGGTAAATTGATGTGCGTCAATTTTAACTATCTGTATATAATTGAAAATCAATATCAAACACCAGATTAATCGCCTGTAATGCGGTTTAACAAAGTCCGCCCATAAGTCGCATAATAGAGGTTTTCAGAACAACATGCCGGTCACCGGTCTACCGAGGGAGAACAACGATGGGAGCACGCGCCTCCAAAACAGAAGCCGCCAGCAAAAAACTGGATAAACCATACGTTTATTCATTTAAAGAAGGTGACGGCAAGGACAAGAAGCTACTGGGCGGTAAAGGCGCCAACCTTTGCGAAATGACGCAGATCGGAATTAATGTTCCTCCCGGTTTTGTTATCAGCACCGAAGCCTGTCTCAGTTACCTCGATACCGAAGACCGTGAAATGCCACCCGGTCTGATGGATGAAGTTCAAGATCAAATAAAGATACTGGAAGAATCTACGGGCAAGAGCTTCGGTGATGCCGACAACATGTTGCTGTTGTCAGTGCGCTCGGGTTCTGCTCTATCAATGCCCGGCATGATGGATACCATCCTTAACCTGGGATTGAATTCAACAACCCTTCCCGGCCTGATCAAACAAACCGGCAATGAACGTTTTGGCTGGGACGCTTACCGCCGATTCATTCAACTGTTCGGCAAAGTTGCGCTGGGTATTGCTGATGAAAAATTCGACAAGCCATTCGATACCATCAAGAAACGTGAAGGCGTCACAGCAGATATCGATCTTACTGCCAATCATCTACGCGAGATCAGCGATATCTTTCTCGACGTAGTGATCAGTGAAACCGGTAAACCCTTTCCCGAAGATGTGTTCGAACAACTGCAATTATCCATCAAGGCCGTGTTCAATTCGTGGATGGGTAAACGCGCTGTTGATTACCGCCACGAATTTAAAATCACCCCTGACATGGCCAACGGTACTGCTGTCAATATACAGACCATGGTGTTCGGTAACATGGGGGAAGACTGCGCAACCGGAGTTGGCTTCACCCGTAACCCGGCCACGGGCGAAAACATCATGTTCGGTGAATTCCTGGTCAACGCGCAGGGTGAAGACGTGGTTGCAGGCATCCGTACGCCAAAACCCGTGCATGAACTCGAACAAATAATGCCAGAAATGTACAAGCAACTCGTTGCACTGCGCGACCGCCTGGAAAACCATTACCGCGAAGTTCAGGACTATGAATACACCATCGAGAAAGGAGTGCTCTATTGCCTGCAAACACGCAACGGCAAAATGAACGCCACCGCGCATGTACGCACATCGGTGGAAATGGTCAGCGAGGAACTGATCAGCCGACATGAAGCACTGCTGCGCATCGAACCTGAAGATTTAAACCAGTTATTGCACCCAATGCTCGATCCCAATTCACTCGCCACACCAGTTGTACAGGGTCTGCCGGCATCACCGGGAGCTGCATCAGGCCAAATCGTGTTTGATGCTGACCGCGCCCAACTGGCGAAGCAGGAAAGTGAACAGGTCATCCTGGTGCGCGAAGAAACCAAACCAGAAGATATTCACGGATTCTTTGCTGCCGAAGGTGTACTCACCAGCCGTGGTGGTAAAACCTCGCATGCAGCCGTAGTGGCACGTGGCATGGGCAAACCCTGCGTTGCCGGTGCAGAAGGTATCAGCGTCGATGTTGAAAAACATATTGCACGGGTTGGCGAAACTGTATTGCACGAAGGTGACGTGATCACCATCGATGGTGGCAACGGTAATGTATACCTCGGTGAAATTCCTACCGTAGCACCGAAGTTTTCCGACGAGTTACGCACGCTGCTCGGCTGGGCCGATGAGATTGCCCGGCTCAAGATCATGACCAATGCTGACACGGTTGATGCGGCCAAACAGGCATCCGAATACGGCGCCATGGGGATTGGTCTGTGCCGAACCGAGCGCATGTTCAATGCCCAGGACAGGCTGCCGATTGTAATCGACATGATCATCGCCGGCGACAAGGAGGAGCGCCAAGAAGCACTGGATCGCCTGCGGCCGATTCAACGCAATGATTTCAAGGATATTCTCAAGGTCATGTCACCACGCCCCGTTACCATCCGCCTGCTGGATCCACCGATTCACGAGTTCCTGCCCAACGAAAAGCAACTGGAAAATGAAATCGAACAACTTAGGCATCTACGTGACACGGTTACTGGTGTGAACAGCCTGATGGGTGCAATGGAACTGTTACGGCGTAAGGCCGATGCCGCTCAACTACCCAAACCATTTGCGCCCGGTGGCCGCGAACTAGTGGACGAAGCCATCGCCAAGAAAAAGCAGATGCTGCACAAGGTACGCGAGCTATTTGAAGTTAACCC
>JAASSE010000191.1 GCA_021768055.1 Gammaproteobacteria bacterium
CCTGTCAAAGCTGAAGGCAGATCATGTTGGTACCGTATTCATGGATGTCAATCTGCGTGATCCATGGTGGCAAAGGGATTTTGTACTGAAACTGGCTGATGATGCGGACTGGGTCAAGCTCAATGAGGACGACCTAGCAGAGCTTGGCAGCGGGGTCGGAGACATTGAGTCGCAGTCGCGGGAATTCATTGATACACACAAGCTCAAGGGCCTGGTTGTTACCCTGGGGTCAAAGGGTGCAATCGCACTGACCGATGATGCCGAACTGGCAACGGTAACGCCGTCGCAAACACTGGAAGTCGTCGACACCGTCGGTGCAGGCGATGCCTTCACTTCGGTGCTGATACTTGGCATATCATACGGCTGGCCGCTGGCGCTGACGCTTGAGCGTGCACAGGGTTTTGCCTCAATGATAGTGGGACAGCAGGGCGCCACTGTCCACGATCATGGCTTTTACCAGCCAATGATCAATGACTGGAGTTTATGAAACCGAACACGACTGCTTCGGCTATAGTTAGAACTGAAAAATAATGGTTGAGCTTCCATAGCATGTACGAGCAGGTATCGCATACATTACTCAATGAAATCCTGATCAAGCTGCAGCCGGACATCAAGGGTGAAAATCTGCGCCACTTTTATACGCGGTTGGGCGCAAATTTTTATTCCATCTATTCCCTGTTCCATCTTCTTTACGGCGGCCGCGACGACTTCAACGAGCAGGCGCAGCGCCTGGTTGAAACCATGGCACGTCAGTACATGCTGCGCCCTGATGAACTCAAGCAAAGAGACATCGAGCGTGAAAAAGACCATAACTGGTTCCTCAGCCAGGAATGGACAGGCATGGCGCTGTACTGTGATGGTTTCGCCGATGATCTGAAGAACCTTAAAACGAAAGTTGGTTACTTCCAGGACCTGGGTGTCAACATGGTTCACGTGATGCCTATCTTAAAATGTCCGAAAGAGCACAGTGATGGCGGCTATGCAGTCAGCGATTTCCGTGAAGTCGATGACCGTTATGGCACCATGAAAGATCTCGACAGGCTCGCGGCCGAGCTGAGAAAGCGCAACATACTGCTGACCCTGGACGTGGTTCTGAATCATACATCCGATGAGCATGAATGGGCGCAAAAGGCACAGCAGGGAGATGAAACCTACCAGGATTACTACTACATGTTCCCTAACCGTGAGATTCCGGACATGTTCGAGGAGACCATGCCCGAGATTTTTCCTGATACCGCGCCCGGGAATTTCACCTGGGTCGAGGGCATGGACAAATGGGTGATGACGGTTTTCAAAACATTCCAGTGGGACCTTAACTACAGCAATCCTGCAGTGTTCATCGAGATGGTGGATATCACCCTGTTCTGGGCAAACCATGGCGCTGATATCGTGCGCCTGGATGCTGTCGCTTTCCTGTGGAAAAAAATCGGCAGCACCTGCCAGAATGAACGCGAAGCGCACCTGATCCTGCAGTTGATGAAAGATTGTTGCCAGGTTACAGCACCCGGTGTTCTGTTCATTGCTGAAGCTATTGTCGCGCCGGTGGAAGTTGCCAAGTATTTTGGTGAAGACGCCATCCATGCCAAGGAATGCGAAATCGCCTATAACGCAACGTTCATGGCGTTATTGTGGGATGCTGTTGCAACCAAGAGCACAAAGCTACTGAACCAGGGTATCAAGAGCCTGCCCGACAAACTTGAGCGTGCAACCTGGTTGAACTACATACGCTGCCACGATGATATCGGCCTCGGTTTTGATGATGAGGACATCCGTCTCGCAGGTTATGCACCGTATGATCACCGACGATTTTTGATCGATTATTTCACCGGCGAATTCGATGACTCGGCGGCGAGAGGCAAACCCTTCGGCCATAACGCGAAAACAGGTGACGCCCGCATCTCCGGTTCGCTAGCTTCTCTGGTCGGTCTTGAAGTGGCACTCGAGAAAGGTGATCCGAATGAAATCGATGACGCTATCAAGCTCATCATACTGTTACACGGCATGATCATGTCGTTTGGTGGTATTCCGCTGCTGTATTACGGTGATGAAATCGGCACAACCAATGATTACCGCTACATCGAGGACGAACGCAAATCGGGCGACACACGCTGGATGCATCGCCCGACGTTCGATTGGAAAAAAGCCGAGTTGCGCAACAGGAGTCACACGGTGGAAAGCCGCATCTTCAAGGCATTGAAAAAAATGATTGCGGTACGCAGGGAAATTCCGGCGTTTGCCGATTTCAATAACCGTGAATTACGCGATAGTGACAATCCGCATTTATTTTCATTCTGCCGTGTTAATCCCCAGCACGTATCGGACCGGGTGCTCGTTGTTGGAAACTTCGACGCACATCCACAACACATGGAACTGGATAATCAGTTAAAGACGGGCATTACGGAGTACGGCCAGCTGGTTGACATCTATAGCGGCGAAAGACCGGCGATGTTCAAGGATGCGTTGGTGATTCCGCCGTATCACTTTTACTGGCTGCAGTCACGCTGAACAAACCAGCGGGTGACAGGGGGAATCCTGTTATAAGTTCATTGTGAAATAACAATATTCAAACGTTCTTATAAGGACACTTTAAAGCTAGTCTACATCATGTTTGTTGTGCTGTTTTACCAACTGCACATTACTAATCTTTATTACCCTACTTTTCAATGTTATAACTCTTGCGTGTCAATCAAGATAACTTGACGTGCGTCAACATTCGCCTAGTCGGGTTATCTATACTGCGTGTTCGTCGTGACATATTGTCACGGTTTGGTAACACATTGATTCGTATCCATTAGTACCATCAACGGTATCCGGTTTGTTGCCTGGTGTCATGCATGACGTACATGGATTTCTATGGGAGCTAAATGAGTGAAAAAACCTTCACTGCCAGTCTATGTTGGCCTGATCTTAACGCTCCTTGTTCTATGGATAATGCTTACCGGTTCTTTAAGTGCCGGCGAATTGATGCTCGGTGTTGTGGTAGCGATTGTTGCGGCCATTGCTACACCCCGTGTTGAGAACATCCGCGGTTTCAGAATTACACCTTATGCACCGGTAGCACTGCTACGTTACCTGGTGCATTTTTTTATTGCGTTGATACAGGCGAATCTTGATATGGCAAGGCGGGTGCTGACGCCATCGCTGCCGTTGCATCCCGAACTGGTCGAAGTCAAAACCGGGCTTGAGTCGCGGTTAGGCAAACTGTTGCTTGCCAACAGCATTACCTTGACGCCCGGTACCCTGACGGTCGATGTTGTAGAGGATCGCCTGCTGGTGCACTGGATAGATTGCCGTCCCGGCAAGGACCTTGCATGCGCGACCCTGGAAATTGCGGAGGGTTTTGAAAAACACATACGGGGTTTTCTGCAATGACGCCACTGCAGCAACTGTCCGCGATATTGATTGCACTTGCGATCCTGCTCGGCCTGGCGAGGCTGGTAATCGGCCCGCATGCACCTGACCGCGTCGTTGCTGCCGATACCCTGGCGATGATTACGACTGCTGCATTGACAGGTTTTGCCGTTATCTTCAGCAGTTCACTGTATCTGGATGTTGCACTGATTTACAGCACGCTGGCCTTTGTCGGCATCGTTGCACTCGCGCGCGCAATCGAGGGTAGCCGTACATGAAATTGCTGGCGGATATTTTTCTGCTGATTGGCGCCGTGTTTATTTTTCTTGCAGCACTGGGGCTACTGCGTATGCCGGATGTGTACAACCGTATCCAGGTCGGCACCAAGGCAGCTACACTCGGTGCGCTTTCCTTCTTTGCAGGCATCGGCCTGCATTTTCCGGAGTGGTGGCCGAAGCTGTTCGTCATTGCTGCATTTGTTCTGCTGACCAACC
>JAASSE010000192.1 GCA_021768055.1 Gammaproteobacteria bacterium
GATCGGCGCCATGTTCGGTCCGCGACCTGAGAAAGTCGCTGCCGAGCTGACGCGCGTGTGCAAACCGGGCGGTCGTCTACACATGGCCAACTGGACCCCGACGGGTTTTGCCGCAACCATGTTCAAATGTGTCGGGCAGTATATTCCGCCTCCAAAAGGCATCGAACCGCCCCCGCTATGGGGTGTTGAGGATGTTGTCATCGACCGGTTGTCGCACGGCTTCGGTAACTTCAAGCTCGAGCGCAAGTTCTATCCGCGCTGGAAGTACCCGTTTGGTACCAATGAACTGGTCGAGTATTTCCGCCAGCATTTCGGTCCAGTCAAGCGTGCCTTCGATACCCTGGATGAACAGGGTCAGCGTTCACTGCGGGCTGATCTGGAAAAGATCTATGCAGATTTCAATATTGCCACTGACGGCACCACCGAGTTAAAGGGTGAGTACCTGGACGTAACCGCAACGCGCAAATGAAGCTTTGTTAATCAATGCAGGCGGGAAGAACGTGATTAACTGCGTTCTTCCTGCGCTGCGTAACAAAACAAAGAGGTGCAGAACATGACTATCAATATAAAGCGCATATACGAGGAAGCGACAGACGCAGACGGCACGCGCATCCTGGTGGATCGCCTGTGGCCGCGCGGCATCAGCAAGGAGAAAGCGCAGCTTGCTTACTGGGCAAAAAATATTTCACCGTCCAATGAGCTGCGAAAATGGTATCAGCATGACCCGACAAAATGGGATGAGTTCAGGCAGCGTTATTATGCGGAGATTGAATCAAATCCGGATGCATTGGCTGAACTGAAGGATCATTTGAAAGCGGATGCTGTTACTTTTCTGTACAGTTCAAAGGAAACACGCTTGAACAACGCCGTCGCGCTCAAGGCGTTTATTGAAAACAGCTTGTGATAACGAAAAAACTGCTGAAAGCAGGCTCAGATTGCGATCAGTAACTTGATCACGGACTTGGCTGCAAAGCCGACGATGCCCATGCCTAGTGCCAGGAAAATGATGAAGGTACCAAAGCTGCCGGCACCGGAATCTTTTCCGAGCCGGTACAGGATGAACAGCATCAATGAGATCAGGCCACCGATTCCCACGATCAGTGAGATTTCTTCAAATTGCGCAATGCTCATAGAGCTACCCTGTCATGGTCTGTGAAAGGGGCGCAGTCTATCAAATATTAGAGAACGTTAATATACTATTTCCCTGTGGTTATTGAAACCAGTTGCTCGATGGCAGCAGTACAGGTGTATTAGTGATATAAACTAACGGCGTTAACCAGTTGGGAGTTTTATATCAACTATTACTATCTCATACTCCCCGGCCTGCTCACGGCGATGACCGGTGTTGGCGTCGGTGATCTTGCCACCGCCGGCTTTGCTGGCGCGCAGCTGGGCACCACCGTGCTATGGGCCGTATTGTTCGGTGCTGTATTCAAGTATGTGCTCAGCGAAGGCGTGGCAAGGTGGCAACTGGCAACCGGCAGCACGGTACTGCACGGCGCCATCGAACATCTGCGCTGGCCTTTCATCATTTTTTTCACGCTGTATTTTTTTCCCTGGTGCTGGTTCGTCGGTGGTGCCCTGATCAATGCGGCCGGCGTGTCGGGCAATCATTTACTTGACCTGGTTGGCCTGAACCTGACAAAAGCGGAAGTCGGTATCGGCCATACCTTTTTCGCATTGCTGATCATCCTGGTCGGTAGACAGCGCGCATTCAATTCGGTAATGAGCGTGCTGGCGGTCATGCTGTTTGTTTGTGTATTGATTTGCTTGCTGTTCGTCGCGCCACCCATCACTGAAATTCTCAGTGGCCTGTTAATACCCACGTTGCCGGACAACCCGCAGTCGGTGAGCTGGACGGTTGCGCTCATCGGTGGTGTCGGCGGTACGCTGACGCTGGTGTGCTACGGCTACTGGATTGCCGACAGTGGACGCAAGGGCAAAGAGGGTCTGAAAAATTGCCGCATCGATCTGTCCGTGAGTTATACACTCACGGCCCTGTTCGGCATCTCCATGGTCATCATCGGTGCCGCCGTGGTGCAGCAGGGCAAGGGCCTGAACCTGCTGCTCGATATCAGCGAGTACTTCTCGGCGCAGGTGCATCCTGCGCTCGGCATCATATTCCTGGTCGGCGCCTGGGCCGCTATATTTTCCAGCCTGCTCGGTGTATGGCAGGTGATACCGCAGGTATTCGCCGATTGCATGTACGCCTTGAAAGGAAAACCCGTCGAGCTCGAGGGTATTACAAAAACGCGCGCCTACGTGTTCTGGTTGCTGGTGATGGCGCTGGTGCCGATCCTGTCGCTGGAACATTCCTTCAAGGAAGTGCAGAAACTCTACTCCATGGTCGGCGCATTTTTCATGCCGGTGCTGGCGGCAGCCCTGTTGTGGCTTAACCGGGAACACCTGGTAACGGAAAAATTCAAGAGCCACTGGGTCATCAACACCGCACTGTCCATCGTGCTGGTATTTTTCAGCTATATCGGCACCAGCACTATCCTAAAATATTTTGGCTGATTGTCAGGTTCGTTCAGAACCTGGACAACTATCCGGGTAAGCGGACCAATGTTTACTGGTTTAGACGCCGCTGCGCCTCTTGCCAATCATCGATAATGGCGCTAAGTTACTTATTTTTCAGCAAAAAGGATGTTATACCAATGAGGCTGTGTGGAATTACCCTGGTTCAGGCCCTGGCGTTACCGCTTTTGTTGATTTGCACGACCTCTGCAGGGGCTGCTGATATTGATCCCGATGTGGCAGCCTGTATCAAGAAAAACGCACCCAAATCGACAGCTTTTCAGCATGTCAGGCTGAGGTCGGAGGGGCGTCTTATGGAAGAGGAAAAGCTTTCTACAAAGGTTTACTGGCAATACACACCTGCTGGCACATCAAACCTGCTCGCTGTATTTGACGAGCCAGATGATATTCTTGGCTCACGCCTCCTGTTTCTGGAAAAGAAGTCCGGAAATGAAATTTATTTATACATGCCTGCCTTATTCAAGGTAAGGCGCATTACCTCAGACAAGATCTCGTCATCAATGTATGGCATGGATTTTTCGTATGAAGATTTTCAGTGGCTGTACAACATGTTGTCTACAGCAGAATCCGAACAGCGTCCGGATGCCGTAATCGATGGGGAGCCAATGTATGTTTTTGCCGTGATACCAAAACAGGATCAAGGCTCACTGTACGAAACGATATTTACTTATTTTGATAAGAAATCCTGTGTAATCCGCAAGGCGGAATTTATAGAGACTGGCAACAAATTGCGCAAGGTACTATCGATTGACCCGCAATCAATTAAACAGGTAGATGGTGTCCTGGTCCCCCACAAGTTCCTGATGCGTGATATTAAAAATGACAGTGAAACTGAATTGACGGTTGTCACTGTAATGATAGACCCATCATTTGACGACGTGCTTTTCGATCCGAAAAAATTGAAGGAGCACCGAGGCATTGACTGAAAGCACAGGCATTTCACAATGTAAGGCAGTGCCTGTGCTGATTTGCCGTTCGCCAGGAATCATTGCTATAACGATAGCAATCCTGACACTGCTGGCCCTTTTTCTGATTATAAATCCACGTACCGGCCAATTGCAGATTAATGTAGACCCGTCTGAGCGGGCATTGCTTGGCTTGAATCATGAGGGTTGGGAGTTCTATCAGCAAGTACGTGGTGTTTTCGGCAATGATGAAACCATAATGATTGCTATTGACTCTGATGATGTTTTTTCACCAGAGACTATCGGACTTGTATTGCGTCTTACAGAAAGGCTTGAAAAGGTAGAAGGAGTAAGTGCTGTTGTATCGTTGAAAAATGCACTTGCAATCAGGA
>JAASSE010000193.1 GCA_021768055.1 Gammaproteobacteria bacterium
GAACGGGACAGGCCGGTTTGAAACAACAAAAAAACACAAACCGGCAGCATTACCCTTATGTTGAATTGTTGCATGATGCGTTCGCCTCCATGGCAGATAGCGCCGCTTTAGTAGAGTCAGTTCAAACATCGCTCTGGCATGACGTTTGAATTGTCTGTACAAACACCTTTCCAGCCTGGAACAGTGCGCAGTTATAATAGCCAGAGACCACTTCAGGAATATTATAATGAGCGAACACACCGTTACCATCACCGATAACAAGACCGGCAAACAGCTTGAGCTGCCCGTGAGGCAGTCGACGCAGGGACCCTGTGCAGTCGATATCGGCAGATTTTATCGTGAAATGGGTTTTTTCACCTACGACCCCGGTTTTCTCTCAACCGCCAGTTGCCAGAGTGCACTGACATACCTGGACGGCGAGCAAGGCATGCTGATGTACCGGGGTTATCCTATCGAGCAGCTGGCGGAACGCAGCAACTTTCTCGAAGTTGCGTACATGATGCTGAATAGCGAACTGCCGGATCGACAGCAGCTGGACGAATTTACTGACATCATAACGTGCCACTCAATGCTGAATGAGACCCTGAACAGACTGTTTAACGGTTTTCACCATGATGCGCACCCGATGGCGATCATGGTCGGTGTTGTCGGCTCGTTATCAGCCTTCTATCACGACTCTACCGACATCAATAATCTGGATCACAGGGAGATAGCGGCGCACCGTTTGATCGCAAAAATGCCGACCATCGCAGCGGCCAGCTATAAACATTCTATCGGTGAACCCCAGGTATACCCGGATAACTCGCTGAGCTACACCGGCAACCTGTTGCACATGATGTTTTCCGTTCCCTGCGAAAACTATGAAGTCGACCCGATAGCTGAAAAAGCTCTGGACCTGATTTTTATCCTACACATGGATCATGAGCAGAATGCCAGTACCTCTACTGTACGTCTGGCTGGCAGTTCTCACGCCAATCCGTTTGCATGTATTGCTTCAGGTATTGCTGCCCTATGGGGACCGGCACACGGTGGCGCCAATGAAGCGGTACTGAACATGCTGAACGAGATTGGTGATGTTAGCAATGTGCCCAGGTTTATCGCGCGCGCCAAGGATAAAAGTGATTCGTTTCGCCTGATGGGTTTCGGCCACAGGGTTTATAAAAATTATGACCCCCGCGCACGCATCATTCGCGAGATGTGTCATGAAGTTCTGGCAAAACTCGGCGATGGTAATGACCCCCTGTTTGAACTCGCATTAAGACTTGAAGAGATCGCACTGAATGATGAGTACTTCATTGCAAGAAAGCTCTACCCCAATGTCGATTTTTATTCCGGCCTGATCTACCGGGCGCTTGGGATTCCAGCCAACATGTTCACGGTGATGTTCGCCATTGCGCGTACTGTCGGTTGGGTCGCTCAATGGCAGGAGATGATCGGTGAGGACAATCAGCGCATCGGTCGACCGCGACAGTTGTATGTTGGACCGATCCGGCGTGATTATGTTGAGATTAGCCAGAGATAAGTCCTTGATGTAAAAGGGTACTGATTGTCATATTCCCTCTTGAAACCCTGTGACTTAGCTATATATACAGGATAATCACAAAGTTTCAGAGGCTTACAGCTCATGAGAATGGATAAGCTCACCAGCAAGTTCCAGATCGCGCTGGCGGATGCCCAGTCACTGGCCGTGGGGCGCGACCACCAGTTTATCGAACCGGTGCATGTCATGGTCGCCCTGCTCGAGCAGGACAACAGCACTGTCAGACACCTTTTTTCCAGTACCGGCTGTAACGTCGATTTACTGGTATCCCGACTACTCGAAGAACTCGACCGCATGCCGCGCGTTGAGGGCGTCCATGGTGACGTCAATATTTCCAATGAACTGGGGCGTTTACTCAACGTTACCGACAAGCTCGCGCAGAAGCGCAAGGACCAGTACATCTCCAGCGAACTGTTCGTACTCGCAGCGGTGGAAGACAAGAGCCGTTTGGGTGAATTGCTACGTTCCTGCGGTGCTGACAAGGCCGTATTGGAAAAAGCCATCGATGATGTACGCGGCGGGCAGAAGGTGGATGACCCTAATGCCGAGGACCAGCGCCAGGCACTGGAAAAATACACCATCGACCTGACCGAGCGCGCCCAGCAGGGCAAGCTAGACCCGGTGATCGGGCGCGATGAGGAAATTCGCCGAACCGTGCAGGTGCTGCAGCGCCGCACCAAGAACAACCCGGTGTTGATCGGCGAACCCGGCGTGGGAAAAACCGCCATTGTTGAAGGCCTGGCACAGCGCATCATCAACAGCGAGGTGCCGGAAGGACTCAAGAACAAACGCCTGTTGTCACTCGACATGGGCGCATTGATCGCGGGCGCGAAGTTCCGCGGTGAATTTGAAGAAAGACTCAAGGCCGTGCTCAACGACCTCGCCAAGCAGGAAGGTCAGATCATTCTGTTTATCGATGAACTGCACACCATGGTCGGTGCCGGCAAGGCGGAAGGTGCGATGGATGCAGGTAATATGCTGAAGCCAGCACTGGCGCGCGGTGAACTGCATTGCGTCGGTGCCACCACGCTGGATGAATACCGCAAGTACATTGAAAAAGACGCCGCGCTGGAACGCCGTTTCCAGAAAGTGCTGGTGGAGGAACCCACGGTTGAAGACACCATTGCGATCCTGCGCGGACTCAAAGAACGCTATGAAGTGCACCACGGTGTTGATATCACCGACCCGGCGATCGTGGCCGCGGCGACCTTGTCGCACCGTTATATCAGTGACCGCCAGCTGCCGGACAAGGCCATCGACCTGGTCGATGAGGCCGCCAGCCGCATCCGCATGGAAATCGATTCCAAGCCAGAGGTGATGGATCGGCTCGACCGCCGCATCATCCAGTTGAAGATTGAACGTGAGGCCCTGAAGAAAGATGAAGACAAGGCCACACTGGCGCGGTTGAAAACACTGGAAGATGAAATTACCGAACTCGAGCGCGAGTACAGCGATTACGAGGAACAGTGGACCGCGGAAAAAATTGCGGTACAGGGTTCGAAAAACGTCAAGGAAGAACTGGAGCGTGCCCGCCTCGAGCTAGAGACCGCACACCGTGCCGGTGACCTGGCGCGTATGTCCGAGTTGCAGTATGGCCGTATTCCCGAGCTGGAAAAACAGCTGCAGCAGGCTGCGCAGCTTGAACAGGGTGAGCAGTCCGAAAACAGGCTGCTGCGTAACAAGGTACAGACCGACGAAATTGCAGAAATTGTTTCCCGCTGGACAGGTATACCTGTTAGCAAGATGATGGAAGGCGAGCAGCAAAAGCTGCTGCGCATGGAACAGGAAATCGGTGAACGCGTGATCGGACAGGACGATGCGGTCACCGCGGTGGCTAATGCGATCCGGCGTTCCCGCGCGGGTCTGTCCGATCCCAATCGCCCGAACGGCTCGTTTATGTTCTTTGGCCCCACCGGTGTCGGCAAGACCGAACTGACCAAGGCCCTGGCGGAGTTCATGTTCGATACCGAAGAAGCCATGGTACGGCTGGACATGTCCGAGTACATGGAAAAGCATTCGGTGGCGCGGCTGATCGGAGCACCCCCGGGTTATGTCGGCTATGACGAGGGCGGTTACCTGACCGAGGCCGTGCGGCGCAAACCTTACTCGGTGATCCTGCTGGACGAAATCGAAAAAGCCCACCCGGATGTATTCAACGTGTTGCTGCAGGTGCTGGATGACGGCCGCCTCACGGATAGCCAGGGACGTACCGTGGACTTCAGAAACACGGTCATTATCATGACCTCCAACCTGGGTTCACTGAAGATCC
>JAASSE010000194.1 GCA_021768055.1 Gammaproteobacteria bacterium
CGCTGCCAGACACCACGTCGCTGTCGGATGCATTTGAGGAAGTATTGCACCGGCGCGCGCATATCATGATGATCGTCGACGAATACGGCGGCATGGAAGGCATTATCACCATGGAAGACATCCTAGAAACCCTGCTCGGCCTTGAGATCATGGATGAAAGCGACAAGACCGCGGACATGCAGCAATACGCCCGGCGCCTGTGGAAAAAGCGCGCGGCGGACATGGGTATAACGATGCCGACGGATGATGAAAGTCAATCTTCCGGCTAATCATCATCGGCTAGTCGTCTTCTCTGGCAGCGTTCACCGTCACAGCATCGTTAACCACGATAATCTCCAGCTCGATCGGCCGGCAGCAGACCGAGCAGTCTTCGATCGTGTCATGCGTACCTGCGGACGGATCAACGACGATTTCGATGGACTCGCCGCAGTAGGGGCAAATGATTGACTCTGTTTCGCTAAACACAACGTACCCGGAACTTTCTCACACTAAACAGACATACACGTTAGAATAGCAATACAGCGATGACAATAATTTAACAGGAGTTTGAAATGAGCGAACATATCTACAAACACATAGAGATTACTGGAACCTCAGAAAAAAGTACCGACGAAGCGGTGAAGAACGCCATTGCCAAGGCCGCCAAAACCGTCAAACACATGCACTGGTTCGAAACCATTGAAGAACGCGGCTATATCGAAGACGACAAAATAAAGTACTGGCAGGTTACCATCAAGGTCGGTTTCAGACTGGAGGATTAACCGCCTTTTTTGTTGACGAGGTACAGCGTCAGCTCCGGCCAGTAGGTGATTACCAGTACTGCCGCCATCAGGATAAACATGAACGGTATCGTGGATGCATACAGCTCCGTTACCGGCTTGCGGAACCGATAACTGGCGATGAACAGGTTCATGCCCACCGGCGGCGTGAAGTAACCGATCTGCATATTGGCGAGGAAGATGATGCCGAGGTGTATCGGGTTGACGCCGTAACCAACGGCCATCGGCAGGATCAATGGCACCATGATCACCAGCGCCGAGAACACGTCGAGGATCATGCCCAGCATCAGCAGGAAGATATTGAGCAGGATCAGGAAGGTCAGCTTGCTGTCGATGTGTGCCTTGACGAACTCGAACAAGCGTGTCGGCACTTCGGTATCGATCAGGTAATTGGTCGAAGCCAGCGACACCGCGAGAATGATCAACACACCACCGACCAGCACCATAGAATCTTTCATGATCACTGGCAGTTTTTTCAAAGGTACTTCTCGCAGAATCGCAACCTCCACAACCAGCACGTACAGAACCGCGACTGCAGCGGCTTCCGAGATTGCGAAATAACCGGTATAAATACCACCAACCAGCACGAACGGCATCGGAATTTCCCAGATCGATTCACGCACTGCGGCCATTAGTTTCGGCCAGCGGAACTCGGTGCGCTGTATGTGCATACCACCGCTTTTGTACATGCTCCAGCCACTCAGCAATATCAGCATAAACAGCCCCGGCAGCAGGCCACCCAGAAACAGGTCATCTATCGCCACGGTTTCGCCAATGTCCATTTGCTGCGCGATCACGCCATACAGGATCAGCGCTATCGACGGCGGAAACAGTAGGCCCAGGCTGCCTGACGAGGTAATCAGGCCGAGGTTGAACTTCTCTGCGTAGCCGGCCTGTTTCATCGCCGGGTACAGGATCGCACCCAGTGCGATAATGGTGGCACCCGATGCACCTGTGAGCGCGGTAAAGAAGGCGCAGGCAAACAGAGATACGATGGCGAGACCGCCCGGGAACCAGCCCAGCATCGCATCAGTTAAATGCACCAGCCGTTCTGAAGCCTTGCTTTCACCGAGGATATAACCGGCAAGCGTGAACAACGGTATCGCCAGCAATATCGGTGTATCGGCAATGCGGTAAATTTCGATCGCGATAACCGACAGGTCGACATCGATTTTGCTAAAGCCGTACAGTGCGCTGGTCGCTATGATGATGAACAGCGGCATGCCCAGCAGCACCAGCACCGCCAGTATCAGCACCCCAGTCATTGCTTATCCCTCTTTGGCGGCGACACGAACAACAGCGCATAACGGAATGCCATCAAGGTGAATGCGATTGGAATAATCAGCTCAGTTACCCAGGCTGGTATACCGGCAAATGCCTCTGATGCGAACTCGTATTCCATGCGAACGAATCGCATGGCATGCCATGCAATAACACTGCAGACGATCACGCAATAGGCGTAAACCAGCCGCTTGATCTGGGCATAGTATTTACCTGAAACGTAGCGTGCGAATACGTCAATGCGGATGTGGTTATCCGTACGTGTCGCGATGACCGCACCTGACAAAGCCACCCACAGCACCAGCATGCGCAACAAGGGATCGATCCATGCAATACCACCGCCGACGACATTGCGGTAAAAGATTTGTGTGATGGCGAGAAACACCATCACGGACAACATTGAAATCAGCAGCCAGTCTTCGACCTTGTTGATAATCCTGAGCAGCCTGACGATGACCCGCTTGTTCATAAAGTGTCGAACAGTTATTTATTGAGTTTCTTGTAATCAGCAAGGTGTTTCATCAGGCCGTCATAAATCTCATCACTGTAGTCATGTTCCTGTTCCAGCTTCTTCATGGCTTTATCGCCGATCTCGCGCCATTCTTCTGCCGATTTGTCGGTAAGCTTGACGAACTGGATACCCTGTTTCCTTAAGGCCTCCTTGGCAGCGACATTGTCTTTACGGTTTTGCGCATCAATACGTTTGAATGCGGCCGCCATTACATCGCGCACTATTTGCTGGTCCTGTTCTGAAAGCTTTTTAAATGCATGATTGTCCACGACAAGGATGGCTGAAAAGTAGGTAAGCGGTTCATCCATCAGGTACTTGATCTTGGTGTGCCACTGCAGTGCAATCGCACCGATCGGTGATGTGATGACCGTGTCGATTAGTCCGGTTTGCAAGCCTGTGAGCACGTCCGCTATAGGTAGTGGTACCGGTGCAATATTGGCACTGCTGAACACCGCTTCACCCACTTCATTGCCGTCCGGTATCCAGACTTTCTGCTTACTTACATCGGCAACGGAGTCCAGTGGCTTGTCCGACATCATGTAGGAAAAACCACCTTCTGCAAAACCGAAAGTTATAAAACCATTTTTCTCGAGATTGGCAACCAGGGTGCTATCGAGTTTACCGCGCACATAGTCCACTTCATCCAGCGATGAAAACAGGTACGGCAGTTCGTAGATCGACATGTCCGGATATATACGCGCCATGCTGCTGGTTGTTACCGCACCCCCGTGCAGCTGGCCGATGCGTATCTTACGCAGTACGCTTTCATCCGTGCCCATGACGCCGCCGGGATAGAACTTGAACACCACCCTGCCCTCGGTTTTTTCCTTGATCTCCGCGGCACCGGCGCGCATTTCCTGCATCCACATGGCGCCGTCAGGTGATACCGTCGCAATTTTCAATACTCTGGCATCAACAGTGGTTGTCACCAGCATCAACAGCACGGTGAACATACTCATTAAATAGCCCGATATTTTCATCGTGTTATTTTCCTAAAAATAATCGTTTGATTCAGCCAGCAAGCGTTTGGCTTTCTGCTGGGCAATGCTGTTAATCAGCATCGTGTCATTATCTTCAAGCTTCGCATCGATGACTGACCTCAGCAGTTCATCGTGCAGCGTTTTATCAAACACCAGCCGGGCGTACTTTTCCGCATACAGCAGCTTGGCCATCAGGTTGGTTCCCTCGGAAACCTTGATGGCATTCTCGAAATGCTTTTTGGCGAGATCGGGTTTGCC
>JAASSE010000195.1 GCA_021768055.1 Gammaproteobacteria bacterium
AGTACATCATCATCACCGAAACTGCTGACCCGGCAAGCATTCAGCACCAGCTACAACTGGCCTGTGCCGCATTGATGATCGAGGTCATGTATGCCGACCATGCAATCCACGATGATGAAAAAAGCCACCTGAGCGACATTGTCAAACAGGCTTTCCAGTTAAGTGATGATGAAACCAGTACTTTGATACAGCTTGCCGAAGAGGAAAAGCATACCGCAACTGATTATTACCAGTTCACATCGCTGATCAATGTACATTACACGCAACAGCAAAAGCGCGAACTGATTACACGCCTGTGGCAAATAGCTTACGCGGACGGATCGGTCCACAAGTTTGAAGAGCACCTGATTCGCAGGCTCGCACACCTGTTGCACGTACCGCATAGGGAATTCGTGAAAAGTAAACATAAAGCAGCTAGCACAAGGAACGAGTAACGAGGGACGAGTAACTAGGTACTAGGAAATAAAATCAACCTGGAACCTGGCTCCTAATGAAGTGTGCTATCCGCACCCCACATGCGGTCATACCGCTCCACCACTTCTCGAACTTCTTCCGGATAGCCGACGAGATCCATTTGCTGCATGCCTTCCCTGAAAAAATCGCGCGCATCCTGCGGCAGGTTCTTGACCAGCACCGAGAAGGCTTCATCCATCAATGCCGGATTATGGCTTCGTGTTGCCATAATGCTGTAATTCAGGTTGATGATGCGCCACGGACGCATCGGATTGGTCTGTTCGAGGTCCTGCCGGATCTGGTCGGAAGTAGCGTCAATCAGTTCACGGATCACATGGGCGAGCTCGGCAATCTGCTGCGTATTGTGAAGTTCGTTGGCCCAGGCTGCGAGTGAATTGACCACCAGCTCCAGCCGGTTGATGCGTCCACCGTGGCGTGCGATCCACAACGATACCGGGATCGCCAGCCTGCTGAGATCACGGTTCTGGTGACCCGACGCCGCCTCAACACGATCGACGATCGATTCCAGCAGGCTCAGTGCATAATCACCAATCTCGCTGATCTCGGCCTCGCTGAGCACGGCTTCACCGCCTTTGGCTTTTGCATCGGAATCCGCCCGCTCCATCACGTCAATCGCCTTTTCCATCGCAGCCAGCAACTGCTCAGGAGACTGTTCTGCCTCGGTATCTGCGGTCAATTCACCGAGATGGTTTGCTACTGCTGTGTGTAGCAAGGTCCTGAAATTCTCGGCGTTGAATGAAAAATCCATGAGTTATGAAATCGATCGAATCTCGCGTGAATGTTAGCGACAATGTAACATACACACATTAATTCGAAAATCAGGTACAGGCCATGCGCTTATTGCACACCATGATTCGTGTCGGCGATCTGGAAAAATCCATCAAATTCTACACCGAAGTGCTCGGCATGAAACTTCTGCGTCAAAAGGATTATCCTGACGGTAAATTTACCCTCGCCTTCGTCGGTTACGGTGATGAACAAAACAATACGGTGATTGAACTGACACACAACTGGGACACGGATTCATATGATCTCGGTGGTGGATTCGGCCACCTCGCGATTGAAGTAAATGACGTTTACGAAGCTGCTGAAAAAATCCGGGCACAGGGCGGCAAAATAATTCGTGAACCGGGACCCATGAATGCTGGCACCACGATCATTGCATTTGTAGAAGACCCTGACGGTTATCAGATCGAATTGCTGGCGCCAAAGATTGCTGCATGACGCCGGAATTTGTCGAATCCGAATCTGACCTGGATTTCCTTTGTAACGAACTTCAAAAAGAAAGCGCGATAGCTGTCGATACCGAGTTCGCGCGCGAAAGAACCTACTACCCGCACATTGGCCTGCTTCAGCTGGCAGGTGGTTCACACATCGCCTGTATCGATCCGCTTGCGTTTGACGCAATGCCCCGACTCAGGCAATTGCTACTGGATACATCCATCACCAAAGTCTTTCACTCCTGTCAGCAGGATCTGGAAGTCCTAGAGTTAACCCTGGGTGAAATTCCCTGCCCTGTTTTCGACACACAGATCGCCGAAGCCCTGATGACTGAAGATCATCAGATCAGTTATGCACGGCTGGTCGAACAGGAACTGGACATCCAGCTGTCCAAATCCGAGACACGTACCAACTGGTTAAAGCGTCCGTTGACAAAAGCGCAGCTTGAATATGCCGCTGATGATGTACGTTTTTTACTAGCACTTTATCAAAAGCAGTCAGGTGTACTTGAGAAACTGAACCGTTCACAATGGCTAAGTGAGGAATGTAACCGCTTTTGCACACAATCATTCAGTGCACAAACTGACTTCTCTCAGTGCTGGACGCGTGTTAAAGGCAAACAACGTCTGCAGGGAGTCGAGCTTGCGATTGTTCAGGATATTGCTGCCTGGCGCGAACAGCAGGCCATGGCCAGTGACAGACCCAGGCGCAGGGTGCTGCCGGACGACCTGGTCATCCAGATCGCAATCAGGCAACCAAGCAACAGCAGCGAACTCGTGCGCATCGGTCGGCTCGACAAACTGCTGAACATGTCAGAAATCGATTCATTGTCCGAGACAATCAATCATGCCTACGATAAACCTGAATCCGAGTGGCCCTCTAACAAGCGCCTCAAGCTAAGCTTTGAACAGTCGAACTCGCTCAAGGCGATACTCGATTTATTGGGCAAGACGGCCGCTGATCTGGGCATCTCGCAAGGTATGTTATGTAACCGCAAGGATGCTGAAAAGCTGGTCCATGGCAAACGCGACCTGCCGGTATTGACCGGTTGGCGGCTGGATGTCATCGGCAAGAACTTGCTTGGGTTATTACCTTAAACAGATCTCCGTCATACGGATATCACCACGCTTCATAATATTCGTATTCTTTAATTCGCTGAATATGTGCCATATTCATTCAAAGGTGATACCCTATATTCCATAAATACAGATGTTTACGAGGAGATTTCGCATGCTCGCTAGATATGGCCAACCTGGAAAATTGAATCTACTGGTTAAATCCCTGTTCCTGTTTATGCTGCTGGCTATCGGTAGCAACGCCAATGCAGAAAGTTCCAAGGTTTATGGTGACTACGTTGTTCATTACAACGCTTTTCGAAGTGACACGCTCTCCCCTGAAATAGCCAAAGCCTATGATCTTACCCGGAGAAATAATCGTATCATCGTCAATATCACGGTATTGAAAAAAGTCATGGGCACAACCGGAAAACCTGTGCCAGCTACCGTTGCCGGACACGCCAGTAACCTCACTGGCCAGCTAAAAAATCTTGAGTTTCGTCAGATCAAGGAAGACACAGCTATCTACTACCTCGCTGAACTGAAAGTCAGTGACGGCGAATTCCTCAAGTTCAAGATCAATATCACGCCGGATGGTGAAGAAGGTCCGGCTCGTTTGCAGTTCAGCAAGCGCTTCTTTACCTATTAAGCGGCCATTAATGAATTTGCGAATCCGGGCCTGGACCTGGCCCGGATTCGAAAGTACTTGTCGACCCGATCCTGCTTTCAGCCACCTGCTGTCCCAACAGCACCAGGTAGCCGTATTCACGGTCTTCATTGTTATGGCTGTATTCGAAACTGTACAAACGACAAATTTGCACACCACCGGAAGGGTGGCGTCTTAACCATTGGCGCTGCCTCGATACGGTGGCGTCCAGCAGTTGCACACCATGAGATTCACAGATATCCCGGCAGGCCCGGATTGCAACTTCATTCGTCCTTGTGGTGTCCCACCAGTAGGCGAGTAAACCGAGCACGATCAATATCGATATAACTTCTTGTATCACAATAAACCCTGATCCATATGCCAGA